>JAFUSR010000002.1 GCA_017467585.1 Clostridia bacterium | reverse complement strand
TTGTAATTTTTGAAGAGTATCAACAACCCCAAAAAGCATTATTCGTTGAATGACTTTTGGCTTATCAAGATATTTGTTTTCAAACACAATATCACCGGTGTTTGCATCTTCAATTGAAACAATATCGTCGCCAACCAGTTTAAGTGTAACCACCTTTTTCTTTTCTTTAATTACGTCTGGTCTTGGATCAAACTCGTCATAAAGTTTCATTGTGACTTCAAATCTCTGGCATTTTATTGTTTTGGTGTAGCTATCAAGTTCAATAAATGGAACTTCTAAGCTGCTGCCGTCAGCAAAATTGATTTTCCAATTATTATGTTGAATGACATCATAATAATTATCTGGTTTAACAAATCCCGCATCATGACCATCGTCAACCCATTCGTCTTCTGGCACACAATATTTTTCTGATGCAAACAACAAATCCTGTTCGGTTGTTGTGAAAAATGGAAATTTTGTGTTGTTTAAAATTTTGATAATATTGTCCATGGCAACTCCCCCTATATAAATATAATACCATATCCATTACGACTTTTCAATAGTAACATAATTTTTAGCACAAAAAAACCATCACGGTTTGTGATGGTTTTCTAAATTATTTTAAATAATTATTCTTGATCCTCGCCTTCGCCTTCTGCATCTGCAGGAGCTTTGGTAAGAGTTTCTGTTGTTGTGGTTGTTGTTGAGCTTGTTACACTGTTTGCACTGCCGATAAGAACTTCAAGTTCTTTAATTTCGTCGTTATATCTTGCTTCTTCTTTTTCATAGAATTCAAGCATCTTTTTGTCGTGTTCATATTTTTCACGATTCTTTGCTAAATATTCATCAGCATCTTGAATGCTAGCTTTGAGTTCTGCAATGTGGGTTGTAAGCTCTTCTTGTTTTTGCTTTTTGTCTGCATCAACGTTTTTAATGTCAGTTACAGAATACATAAGCAAGTTGAGATTTGTAAGTTCAACAGCTCTGCGATCGAGCATTTTTTGATTGCGCTCTTTTCTGCGTTCTGTTCTTTCATATTTAAGAATTGAATTTCTTGTTTTTGCAATATCTTTTTCTAGTTTATTTTTTGATTCAACGATTTTTGCAAGACGAACATTATAGTCGAAATCTGTTCCAACTGTTTCAGTTGTAACTTCTTTAATAATGATTGTCTTAGGAGCTTCTTCTTCAGCTGCTGGTTCTTCAGCCTTTTCTTCTGCAGCTGGTTCTTCAGCCTTTTCTTCTTCGGCTGGTTCTTCGTTTTTAACTTCTTCTTGTGCAGGCTCTTCAACCTTTTCTTCTTCAGCTGGTGCAGCTGGTTCTTCAACAGGCTCCTCTTCTTTTGCTGGCTCAGTTGCAGCTTCTTCTTCGAGTTGAGCAAGCATATCTCTAATGTCATAGCTCTCTTCAGTTGCTGGTTCTTCAGCTTTTTCTTCTTCGGCTGGTTCTTCAGCTTTTTGTTCAGCAACTTTGCCTGCTTTTGCAGCTTCAACAATAAACGCAATGCTGAATCCGATTATACATACAAATGCAACTGCCATAAGTATAACCATAATCAATTGAAATGTTGTCATAATTTTCTCCTTTCATCTTACCCAATCTTAATTTGCGGTTTTTTGACGATAATTAGTTGTCAAAATCGCATTTTTGAGCAATTTTCTGCAAAAACCACATAAATATTTTATATTTTATGTCATTTTTCAGTGTTATTCTAACACATTATTATCTTCTTGTCAATAGCAAGTGACTTATTTTTTTTGAAAATTTTTGTTTTTTTTTACATTTTCCAAACATATCCCCACTGGTATAAATCAATCGTGCTAAATTGATATATTGATATTCATATTTTGCAGAATTTGTGCAAACAAAAAACCACCAAAATTTGGTGGTCTGTTTGGTGGAGGCGTGGACGGTGAAGTCCAGTCCACCGAAAACACCATTTGCCCTTCTCCGCATCACAGTTGACATGAAAGTTTCATTTCTGCAAAATCAGTCAACCACTTTTGCAAAAACTATTGTGTGAATAGTCGAAACACAAATTTCACACACACAATCTGTATTCGTCCATTATAATTTGACAATTGACAACTTATTAATGGCACTTTGGTTGTCAACCGTTAGCGCACTTAGGCAGCTAATGCAAGCTTATTTTCGTTTGCGTTTATTTTTTTGCCCATTTTTATGTAGGTGGGCGCTACAAATGCGCTTTTGACAAATCTTGCTTGTCGGTGTCGAAACAATTCGCCCCCAGGACTACATGTTTTTTATGTCACGCTTTGCTTGCCTTAAATTGTCGCGTTCTTTTATGCTCTGTCGCTTGTCATAAAGTTTTTTGCCCTTGCCAATTCCAAGAAGCAGTTTTGCCTTGCCACGAACAAAATAAACTTTTAGTGGCACAAGTGCATAACCTTGAACGCTTGTGCGTTTTTCCAACTTTTCTATTTGACTCTTGTGAAGAAGCAACTTTCTTGTTCTTCTCTGGTCTGGAACAAACACACTGGTTTTGTCGTAGGTTGCAATGTGACTATTGTAAAGAAACACTTCGCCATTTGAAATTTTAACAAAACAATCTTTCAAGCTCATGTTTCCTTGACGAATAGATTTAACTTCGCAGCCAACCAAAACAAGACCTGCTTCGACAGTGTCTTCAATAAAATAATTAAATTTGGCTTCTCTGTTTTCTATCATAGTTGCTAACCTAGTGCATAGTATATCACAGCAAAAGCGCTTTTTCAACCATAACTTTGATGTTTTTGTGGCAAACAACGCTGAAATCCACAAACTAAAATGGTTTTAAAGCGAATTTTGCAAACAAAAACCCCACTCAGTTTTCGAGTGGGGATTGATTAGTTAAATTTATTTCAAGGTGTATTGGTTTAACAAGTTAGTAGTTAAAACAACTTGTCCTTGACCGTCAATAGCAAAATAGAAATTGCCTGGGTAACCCTGGCGTCCCTCAGCTTTAATCAATTGCATTTCGTTGACATATCCAAGAGTTATTATTGTTACTGAATCTACAATAGCTTCTCCAGCTTCTGCATTTGGATCATATGGCCAAATTTCGTTGTTCCATTCGTCAGAATTTGCCAAATTTTTTCTAGCATAATTCAAGCCAGTAGGAACACCCCTGTCATTATAAGTGCTGCCGTCGTGACTCATTAAAAAGCAAATCTCTTCGAACCAATCTGGAGAATTATACTCGTTATGATCAATCATATCAACAAGTTGGTCGAGAATTGAAAGCATTTGAGCTTTTGTGAGGTCTGCGGCTGGTGCAGCAATAAAATTATAGTTAAATTCAACACCTGTTTCTTCGTTATAAGCCACTGTGTCCAAAAGTTCCAGTGTGTTGTCACCATTTGCTTTAGCAATTTCGACCTCGGCTTGGGCAGCGGCCTCGGCACTTACCTCTTCAACCTCGAGCAGGTTATATTCAAACTCGGTTGTCTTTGTTGGAAGAGTGGCAATTGCACCTTTGACTGGCTTTAAAAGTGAAAGAATGTTTCCACCTACTGATTTCTTATTAAATTCTTTTGCGTCGCCAGTCACAAAGTTATATTGTGCAAGATAAACATATGCGTTTGAGTCATAAAGTTTATTTAGATTGCTCTGAGAAATGTTTCCTGCGTTGTAGGCAGCAACAAAGTCTGGCAAAACTGGAACATAGTCATTTTCTGGGTATCTTGAGTCGTTTGTATATTCCTCACGCAACAGAACACCATAGAAAGTGTGTGAAGCAAAATCTACATACATTTCAACAATGTTTGTTCTACTATATGTTTGCTCATATTTTTCCGCTTCACCTTCTAATTGGATTTCACCAGTCATTGTTTTAACATTAACCTCGTTGACGCATGATGCCATTTCAACGGTTTGAATGGCACCGCCATTGAAGGTGAGTTGAAATGCAGCAATGCCTCCCTTTTCGCCCATATCAAGCAAAATGTTAATCTTGTTGCCACTTATTGCATACTCCGCAACATATGTTTCTATCTCGTTAATTTCAAAAGTATATGGGATGTTTTCTTTGGCGCCTGCAGCGTTTAAATATGCTAGTGCGCCAAGGCTCATTGCAACTGTATGTTGATAACCATCTTGATATTGTAGCACAAGTCCTTCATCCCCTGCTTCTTCAGGCAACAATTGGGCTTCAATTTCTGCCTTTTCTGTCTCCCAAGCAGCCATAATGTCTTCCATTGTGTTTGTGTCGGTGGTCTCGTACTTGTCTTCGAGTTCTTCTAGTCTTGCGTTAAGAAGTCGCTCTTGAGCATCTTCAGGGTTGTTATTTAACGCATTTTGTGTTGCGTTGTATTCCGCAAAATCCCTTTGCTTCTCGTTATACTCTGCTCTTAGTTCGTTCTTCTCTTCTTCGTCACCAGCAAGTGCTTTTTGGTAAGACGCCAGTGCACTAGAGAGTGTAACAGCTTCGGCTTGCTCTTGGTTGTTGTTTGAGCTGTTTTTGTTGCCACAGGCAACCAGCGCAAACGCTGGCACAACCATTGCAAACACCAATGCTATTGAAACTATTATTTGTTTTAATTTTTTCATTTGGTTTTCTCCTCTTTGTTTTTTTTGTTCGTTTTTAGTTCGGTAAGTTTAGTACCAATTAATAGTATCACCCCCCCCACCCGAACAGTCAAACGGTTTTGACCAGTTTTGCAAATTTTTTTATTTTTTTGTTATTTTGCCACATTTTGATATTTTTATGCAGATGCATTCCCCTACCATTTTTGTCATCCTGAGCGGAGCCCTGTTCGAGATTCTCACGATTTCGGCACAAAGTGCCTGCACTCAGAATGACAACGAACAGGGCGAAGTCGTGATGATCTCAGCCACTTTGTGTCCCCCTTCTTTTCTGTCCTCAGCCAAGGCGCAAAGCGCCGAACGCACCGAGTGAATCTGTAATACACTCTGTATGACATTTTAACCTTTTGGTCGTTGCACCACCACCCTTCCGTTGAGGGAACACTGGGACGGAAACAAAAAACGCATGGCTACACCTACCATGCGTTTATCTTTTTTACTTGCACTTTGTCGCACTATTATTGTTCTCAATTAAACTAAAGCACTTTTCCTATTGATTTTTTTCAAGGTCTTCTTCTGTTGCAAGACTAAAGTCAACTCTTCTTGTTAATATGTCAACACTGTCTACCTTAACAACAACAGGATCACCAATTCGATAGATATGTTTTTTGCCGCAAAGAGCAAATTTCTTTTGGTCATACATATATCTGTCTGCAGGCAACTTTTCTGTTGCGATCATTCCTTCAACTGTGTTGTCAAGTTCTGCCCACACACCATTTTCGGTTGCACCAGATATTGTCGCACGATAAACTCTGCCTATTTTGTCCGCCATAAACTCGGCTTTCTTTTGGTCGTCTACTGTGCGCTCTGCCTGCTCAGCATTTCTTTCGGTTGTGCTAGACTGGGCTGAAGATTCTTCAACAAAATCATAGAGTTCTGAAATCTTTTTGTCGGTGAGTTTTCCCTCTAACATATATGAGATAATTCTATGAATAGAAAGATCAGGATATCTTCTAATTGGGCTGGTAAAGTGGCAATAATTGCGAAGCGCCAAGCCAAAGTGGCCAAGGTTTTCTGGGGCATATCTCGCCTTTTGCATGCTGCGAAGCATGATTTTGCTAAGCGCACTTGAATAGGTTTGATCTTTTGCGGCTATCAAAAGCTTTTGAAAATCTTTTGGTGTGGCAGACTTGTTGAGTTTTAAGCCCAAACTGGAAGCAAAAGCCGCAAAATTTGCCACCCTCTCTGGCGTTGGATTTTCGTGAACACGGAACACAAATGGCAAATTTAGCTGGTCAAAGTGTTTAGCAACAACTTCGTTTGTGAGCACCATAAACTGCTCAATAAGCCTGTGTGAGAGTTCTCTTGGATGACGAATAATATCAACAGTATTATAGTTTTCGTCAACAATAATTTGTGGCTCTGGCAAATCAAAGTCTAACTGGCCTGCGTCATCACGCTTTTTAATAAGCAATTTTGCAAGCTCAGCAGACATGTCTAACATTGGACAAATTTCTGCGTATTTTTTTCTTGTTTCTTCGTCGCCATCAAGGATTTTTGTAACAAGTGTATATGTCATGCGATAGCTAGAATGAATTATTCCCTTGTTGATGTTGTAATCAACAACATTGCCCTTGTTGTCTACAACCATTTCAACACTCATGGTCAAGCGGTCAACATCGGGGTTAAGTGAGCAAATGCCGTTAGAAAGCGACTTTGGAAGCATTGGAAGCACATAGTCTGGAAAATAGACGCTGGTTCCTCTTTTGAAGGCTTCTTGGTCTAATTCTCCGCCTTCTTTGACATAGTGGGAAACATCGGCAATATGAACATTTAAATAATATTTGTCTCCTCGTTTTTCAAGCGAAAAGGCGTCGTCAAAGTCTCTTGCATCTTCGCCATCGATGGTGATAACCAAGTCTTTTGTGTAGTCTGTTCTGCCCTTGCGCTCTTCTGGGGTTATGTCGTGACTTACCTCAGCGGCCTCTTTTTCTACCTTTTCTGGGAATTCTTCAATCAAATTGAAACTGCGAATAATTGAGAGGGTTGAAACTTTTGCATCGCGAGCATCACCCAAAACTTCAACAACTTTTCCAAGAGCCATTTTTGTTCTGCTTGGATAGTCAATAATTTTAACAACAACTTTGCTGCCGTGCGGTGCATTCATTGTGTCTGAAGGCGCAATAAAAATGCTGTCGGCAAATCTTGGATCATCTGGAACAACAAGGTGTGCTCCATTATTGATAGTAAACAGCCCCACCAATGTCTTAACACCGCGCTCAACAATCTTTTCAACTATTGCGCTCTTTCTGGCATTAAACGATTGGTGCTTGCCCTTGAAGTTTGGTCTTTCGATTGAAATTAAAACTGTGTCGCCATGAACAGCTCCGGCCAAATTCTTTTCTGCAACAAAAATGTCTTCGTCGCCATTTTCAACGCGAGCAAAGGCATAGCCATTGCGTGTTCCAATAATTTTTGCACGCAAAAAACTAGAAAATTCTGCAAGCATATATTTTCCGCGTGCAGTTCTCACAATTTTGTCTTCTTTGACCAGCTGATTTAGACTAGTTTTAATTGCCTGCATATCAAAACTGGTCTTCATTCCCATAACCGCAAAAAGAAATTGCTCTGTTATAACTTTTTTCTTGCAATTCTTTATTGCAAGAAGAACCTTATCATTAAAATTCTCATATCTTTCCATATAACTATATATTATCAAAACTTAAGTGGTTTGTCTAATAAAACAATAAAAAAAGCGAGCCGAAGCTCGCATGTTTTGCATGACATATTATTTTCTATGATTTTGATCGTGCATAATCTTCCAGCAAAGCATTGTTGATACAAGTGCGATGAGAACAATAACTGCACACAAAACAACAGAAATAGTGTTCAATTTGTTAATAACAAGAAGCACAACTGCAAGAGCAATGTAAATGAAACTTGTAATTAAGCTCAAAATCAAAAACTTTTTGTTGTCTGCCATATTTGTAAATCCCCTTATTACTTTATTTTACCCTTATATTCTAACACATAATTTATCAAAATACTAGACCTTTTTTAAAAAAAATGTTAATTTTTTATGATATTTTTAATATAATTGCTCAAATTTGACAATTCCTGTGGGTTTTGTTGAGCATTTTTAAGCGTCAATTTCATGTCGAGAGCATCACAAATTTCATAAATTTGTTGAGTTCTTGTTTCTTTGTGGTTCTTGACAAGAACATATAGAACGGTTAAAAACAACAACAGACTCTCATCAGACTTAGAATTTAGAACAAATTCTTTACACTCGGCAGCAAACGACTCATTGTCGAAATTTACTAGATTTGTTCTTAAAATTAAGTCTGTGAGCATGTATTCTTGGTCGGCGTCAAACTCTTTTGAAGTCGCCATAAGTTCTATGCAATTGGTAATTTTGGTTTTATCTAACTGAGTCAATTTTTGTTTGACAAGATAAACCTCATGAACCTTTTGCAGCAAAAATTTATATGCATTTGACAAATCTTTTCTCTTGGCAATGCCCGCAATAAATTGTTTGTTCTGGTCATAGCTGCCCGCAAGGGCCTCAAACGTTTCGGCATCAAGGCCTGTGGCGTTATAATTCTTTAGCATCTTTTTATGCAATGCTTGTTGCCTATTTTCTTTTGCAAGTCTGCGTTGCAGTTCTCTTCCCTTCTTGCTTGTTTCAACAGTGGCAGCCAAAATTATGTGCCAAACAACCACAATACAAAGAAGAACATTGAGAACAACAACTCCTGCCACACTTTGGAAGAACCACAGAATATAGCCCCAAAAAGCCACATTCGCAGTCACTTTTCCAACCACAGAAGAAAGAGCAATGTTTTTTGATTGACCACCACTATCAATGGTGATATAGCCAGCGGCTATGTGGGTTGAAACAACTTTGCCAGAACCCTTTCCTGAATTACCCGCATAAAAGACTGTGTCTTCTATTTGAACATCTTCTATTTGAGCATATTTTGCAACACACAAAACATCGCCATTGTTTGTGTTGATATAGGTTGATGTGTCAACAACGCCAACAAGATATTCGCCTTTAAAAGATCTTAAATAGAAATTAGAAGAAAAAACCGAAAAATAACAAAACACAAGAAGACCCGCAAGCACACAAACAATCAAGGTATACACTATTGTGCGACCCAAGCTGTTTTTCTTTAGTGCTGCCTGCAAGTCCTTTTCTGTTGTTGTTATTTCAGTTGTGTTTTTCATCTTATTTTTTGATTTTCAAAAGTGTTCTGCCAGCATCTATGTTGATTTTTTCAACCACAGCGCTATGAACAAATTGATTTCTTATATAATTTTTTAAGGTTGTTCCAAGATTGAAACCATGAACAACCAAAATTGAGCCACAATTTGCATCTAAATTATTGATGGCATAAATCAGTTCACCATAAGCATCTTGAACGCTCATGCCGTGCAAATCAAGAGTTATATATTTGCCGTGCTCAAGTTCAATGAATCCGTCTAGTGCCATTAGTCAAACACTGGGTTGCCATCTGAGAAACCAACAATTCTGCCCTCAGCATCTGTGATTGCAGTGTTTCTCTCATAGCGAGTATCCCAATAAACATATTCATAATATTTTTCGTCAACAAGTTTATAGAGTTTGTTGTTAGTGAACGAATTATATGCTGGTTGATTTTCTAGCATAAACAAAATGTGGAATCGGCAAGTCTTTCCTATTTCGATTGTCTTGCCAAAAGCTGTTTTTTCTATGGTGTATGAAATTGAAATAAATTCATCTGCATAGTTAGTCACCCCAGCAACAGCAGCAGAACCTGATTGAACTTGAGCTGCCCAGAAGCTGCTGGTGATTTGGAGAGGCTTAACATAACCTAAAAATCCACTGGTAAGTGTTGCGTCTTGAGCAGATGTATATTCCATTGTTCCGTCAGTGTAAACAACACGTGTCATAAAATAAATTGTGCTTATGTTTTTTGTTAGATAAATTTCGTCAACTACTTTTTCTGTTTCTTTGTCATAAGTTGCTTTATCTTTGTTTAAACCATATTCAAGATAAACATTAGTTCTGTTTTCAAAGTGGTGGTCTTGGCTGACCAAAAGCTGAATCTCTTTAATGTTGTAGCCAATAACATCTAGTGTATAGACAAAGTTTTTGATGATATGTTCTTCGCCAGCGTCGTCAATGTAGTAAGACTGAAGATTAATCATTTGACTAGAGTCTTCTTTTGCAATGTTTGTTGCAATATAAATCTTTTTGTGCGCTTGGTCTAGTTTTACTGAACGAATAACATTTTTGTCGTAGTCATCAACCACTCTAAGCAGTGAGTTGTTTGATGTGTTATTTGCAAGAACACCTGTTGCAACATAGCTAAGCTCGTTTGTTTTTCCGTTGCCATAAAGGGTGATAACATTATCAGTTTTTTCATCAATAACAACATCAGCAACAAAGTCTTCGCTGACGGTCAAAACAAAGCTGTCGTGAACAGTTGCGGTAAGAGCACTATAAGCAGTGATTGTTGTTTTGCCTACACTATGATATTTAACAGTGTAACCATCGCCATTTTTTTCAACAGTGGCAACGTCTTTGTTTGAACTTGTAACACGCGAACTAGAAGAACCAGTCGAATCTATATTAACAAAAATATCAAATTGATTGTGTGTTTCATCAATCAAATAGACATTTGTATTTTTCATTTGAGTTCCATCATATGCCACAATTCTAAGGTCGCTAATGGTTACGGCAGAAAGATTGCCGATCAAAAAGTAGCCGCCAATGCCAAGCGCGGCAACAACAACAATTCCAATTGTTATAAATAAAAACCTTTTTAATTTTTTGTTCATGATTTACTCACAATAATCCACTATGATTTAGTATATGTTAATTTTAATAGTTTTAACTGCCGTTTGTCAAATAATTAAACATAATTAAATAATTTAGATATTTATGACAAAAAAAACAACCCACAATTTGTGAGTTGTTTTATTTTTGTTTAAATTATTCAGTAACTTCAGAAGCAACTGGTTTTTCAGCAACGTCTGGAATTGTGCCCCAAAGATCTGAATATCTGCCGTTTGCAGCAAGGTCTGCTGTGCATCCAACGATTTTTGCTGGTTGATAATATACAGAATCTGAGCTGATTGCGCCTTCGCCTTTGCTAGAACGAATTGCGCTGCCGCTTTCAAATCTAAATGTAGCATCGTCTGCAACAATTGTTCCTGTTGCAACGTTTGTGCTGAGGTCTGTGTGAGAAGCAATTGTGTTGTTGATGAGTCCAACAAGTGAACCAAGAGCACGAGCTCTGTAGCCATCTTCATACATATATTTTGCTTCTTGACCTTCGTAGTTGTCTTTGTAGTCAATAACAATGTCTACGTTAGCGTTGTTGTTTGTGATAACGATTGATGTAACAACAAGTTGACCCATGTTATCGCGTGTGTCACCAATTGCAAATCCGCTTTCTTCTGATGTGTAAACAGGATGTGTTCCTGGAACAAGTTCAGAAGCACCAAAGTCTGCAACAGCACCAACAAGTCCACCAGCTAAGATTTGAGCAAATGATCTTGCGTTTTCATCTGAGCCAAATGATTTTGTATACAAGCTGTAGTTAACAAATGCATAACCAGTTGTTTTGTTGTTATCAAGTGTAACGTTTGTTCCACCGATTCTTGCAACAAGTCCACCAAACATAGCTACGCCATATTTGCCACTTGCGTGGTTTTTGTTGAATTGAACATCTTTAACTTCAACTCCGCTGAGTGTTGCGTTGCCATAAACTGTTGCAACTGCACCAGCAGCTTTGTGTGTTGAAGAATAGCTAGCTTCAGAATAAGAAGCAAGGTCTGCGCTTTCAACAACGATGTTAGAAAGTGCAACTCTAGCATAGTCACCTTGTGTTCCCATGTATGTAGCAACACCGGCCATGTCTAGACCATTTGCAATTGTTGTTTTAACTGTAAGTCCAGAAATTGCATAAGTTGCAGAAGTGTCTGTGTTTGTTGTGTAGAAATATCCAACAAGACCACTGCTGTGAGAAAGGTTGTTTACTGCTGTGTTTGAAACAACATAGCCATAAGCTGAGATGTTAGAATCAACTCTAACAAGTCCTGTTGCTGTTACATTTGAGTTAACAAGATAATCAACAAGAGCTGCTGCATTGTGAGCAGAAAGTGTTACGTTAACTGCTTCAAGAGCCTCTTCTTCTGCATTATTATAAGTGATTGTTGAGCCAGTTGCTGTGTGAGCGAGACCGTTTGCATAGAATCCATTAAGTTTTCCGCTTACGGTTACGTTAGAAAGTGTTGAGTTTTCTACAGCGTTGAATCCACCAGAAACTTTTGCCCAAAGGTCAAAGTCTGAAACAACTTCAACGTTAGAAACTGTTGAATTGAGTGCTTTTCTTGCAACACCACCAACAAGTGAAAGTTTGTTTTCAAAGTTTGTTGCCTTTGAAGCTTCAACAAATTCAGCAAGTGTTGTGTGTGCCACGTCGGCAACTTTTGCATTTACTTTAGAATTAGAAATTGTTGCATATTCCATGTGAGAAGCAAAGCCACCGATTAAGTTTTGCGCATTAAATTGTGTGTTTGAAACAAAGTTAACATTGATATTGTCGAATGTGATAGGTTGAGCAGATGCACCATAAACAACACCTACTACACCACCAACCATATTATAGTTTTGAGCAGCTGATGTGTTGATTGTTGCATCAACTGAATAGTTAGATGCGTTTGTTTGCATGTTTGCAAAACCAATCATGCCACCAAAACCATTATAAAGTGAAGCATGGTTTTGAATTGTTGAATTGAAATATTGCAATCCAAAGATCTTTCCTGAAATTGTTGCTGTGCCAAGTTCTTGCTTGTCTTCCATTACTGGGTTTTGATCTTCATCAAGAATTTGGTTGCCTTGTTCGTCTTGTGCAGGTTCTTGCCATGCTCTTGCAACATATTCACCATTGATTGTGGTTTGTGTAGCAGAACCAACAAGAAGACCTACTCTTGTAAATTCCAATTTTGATGTGTTTTCGCCAAGTGTTATGTCGGCAGCAAAAATATCTTTTAAGTCGTCAGCAATAGAGATTGATGCGTTTTCGATTGAAACTGCATTGATTGTTGCTTCGTAAGTAGCACCAAACAAGCCAAGCTCTAAGCGAATTGGTTTTGAAGCTCTTTCGTCGTATACAACATAGTCTTGATAGTTTTCTGTTGTAACTTCAATGTTAAGGTTTTTAACAACCTTTCCATTTCCGTTGAAAGTTCCTTCAAATGGATATCTGCCAGATCCGATAGGTTGCCATTCTTTTCCGCTTAAATCAACGTCGTTAACGAGGTTGATGTGACCGTTATATAATTTTGAATCTGCTGAGCAAACATCTTCAGCAACATCTTCAAGACCGTCACCATTAGCAACAAGATATGGGTCGTCTTCTGATGTGCCTTCGCCTTGATGATAAATGTTTACATCATAGGTGGTTGTGCTGCCATATTTATCTGTTGTGGCAACAGCTGTGAAGTGAAGTGAATCACCAACTTCTGCTTCAGCAAATGCATCATCTTTAACAGAATATGCTTTTGCATCTGCGTCGTAAGTCAAGAATGCCTCTTCGCCTTCGTCATAATTTATTTTAAGGTTTCCTGCATCTTCACTATAGTCTGAGAACGCTGTGATGGCAACAGGAACAAAGTTGCCTTCTTTAAGGACTTTGTCTGTATAAGCCAAAGAGATTACATTGTGATGTGGTGTGGTGAGTGCAATGATTGTTGCAACAAGTGTGTACACGCCAAGAGACAATGTAGCAATTGCGCCCAAAACAAGTGATGAAATAAGACTTTTTTTAGACATAATAATTCCCCTTTTTGTTTTTTTATCACGGTTAGTATATACCAAATCTTTGTCGCTGTCAATACAGTTTTAAAAATAAAATTTAATTTTTGCAGATAAAAAACGTCAAAAATGAGCAATTTTGCGTTTTTTGAGCGTTTTTAACAAGTATATGCTCCAAAACATAGTGCTATTCAGCAAAATTTGATTTTCTAAAATTTTCGATAACTTTTTGCAAGCAAAAAGCAACCTCGCGGTTGCCTTGTTTTTCTGCTATCTATGCTGGTTTAAGTTTGGTTAAGAAGAACACAAACCTAACAGGAATTCCATTTGACGAAATGGCCGAACTTGTGACCTCTATTCTGGTGTAAATGTAGGTAATCACGTCGTCTTCTTCTGTGTAAGTTGTTGCCCCATCTACAAAGCTAATCGTAAACGTGTTGTCTGATTGCTTAGCAACTGTTGCAATTGATGCACTTGCAGAAGTTGCTTGAATGTTGATATCTTCTGGATTTAACAAAACACCATCTTCAGAATAAAGCATGACCGACATTTTGAGTGATGACTTGTTTGTTTGATAGGTGTTTGATGCTTGTTGGTTATAGTTGTTAGCATTAACCGTCAAAAAGCTGTCGTTGCCTTCGATTGTAACATAAGCCTTGGCCACATTTTCTACAACTGTGATTGTCGTTTCAGTGTAGAGCAAATTCAGTGGATCGTTTCTGTCGATTGGAACATAGTTGCCCTGAGTATCTTTCAGTCTAGCAGAAATAGTAACACTGCCAGGTTTTCCGGTTGAAATTGCAGTGTTTCCTTCTATCCTAACAACGCTTGGGTTGCTGCTAACATATTCAATGTTATATTTGTCGAAATCAATAGACTTGTCTGTTTCACCGTCAATTGTTCCAAAAAGTTGAAGACCAACAGCCCCATTTTTGTTTATTGTTACATCTGAAGATTCAAAGTAGATGTCTGTTGGATATTTAATCAATTTAATTATGCATGTGTCGCTATAGTTATCTACAGTGATTGTTGCTTCAATGTCTGGAATATCTTCATATTCATCAGTTATTGTAAAATATCCTTTTTCATAAGAATAAACACCATGAGAAGCTGTGCAGTCGAAACTTGCTGTGTAGTTGGCAGCTGTTGAAGGATAAACAACATATTCGAGTTTAACAGGAACTTTTCTGTCGATCTCATAAACCTTTTGCGTGAACCTTACACCCTTTGCAACAGTTGCACCACTAGCATTGCACGCAGCAAAAAGTGGTGCGCAAAGCACGCACACAAACAAGAAACAAAAATATTTGATAGATTTTTTCACTGTGTATATTCCTTTAATACATAACAAATTATAAAATTTGTAGAACTAATTTGTCAACTAAATTATAGTTATACTCTTGCGAGTTTTATCGTGTCGCCACATAGCACCACAACAAGTGAGTTGTGTTTTAGAAATTTGCTTGCCTTTAGTTGTTCAACGCAACTTGCCTCAGCGAGTCTTGTTTTTGTTAAAATTGGAACAACCCCTCTGAGCATTGCTGACTGATGATATTCGCTTTCAGATGTTGTAAAGAAAAAGATGTGTCTATTTGGGTTAAAGTCGCTAACATTGTCTGCGGTTATATCATAAAGGCAGACAATTGCATCTGCTTTAGATGCATAAGCAAGAGAATAAGCACCATATGCCATGGCATCATTTTGAGTTAAGCCATCTGGATTGCAATAAGAAATGTTGTTTGGTTCGTTGGCCTGTTCTGATTCAGCAACAATTTTGGCCATTGTTGAAACAGCAAGAACTGGGTGCGCCCCAACAGTTGTTTCACCAGAAAGCATAATTGCACAAGTTCCGTCTAAAACCGCATTGGCAATATCACTAATTTCGGCCCTGGTTGGGCGGCTATCTGTTGTCATGCTTTCAAGCATTTGAGTTGCAACAATCGAAAGTTTGCCCTGCTGGGTGCATGCCTCTAGAATTTCTTTTTGAATAACCGGAATTTTTGCAAAGTCAACTTCGACGCCAAGGTCGCCACGAGCAACCATAATTCCATCACTAACCGAGAGAATCTCTAGCATGTTATCGGTTCCTTTTTGACTCTCTATCTTGCTTATGATTTTAATTTTTCCGCCTCCGAACTTGTCTAAAAGTTTTCGGATTTGAAGAACATCTTGTTTGGTGTTAACAAAACTGATTGCAACATAGTCTGCTTTTTCTTTGCAGGCAAATTCGATTGTCTCGATGTCATATTTGTTAACATATGGCATGTTAAGTTCCACGCCGGGAATATTGATGGATTTGTTGTTAGAAAGTTTTCCTCCAACAACAACCTTTGTGTGAACAACTTTTGGCTCTGTGCTAACAACCTTTAGTTCAATTTTTCCATCGTCAATCAAAATTTTTGTTCCTTTTTCAACAACATCTGGCAGTTTTGAATAACTGACGCCAACTTTGGTGTCGTCCCCCTCGCACTTGCTAGTTAAAAGGTCAAAAGTTTTTCCTGCCACAATTAGGACATGGCCTTCTTTGAATTGCCCTATTCTAATCTCTGGACCCTTTGTGTCTATCATAATAGAAACTGGCCTTCCAAGATTTTTTCTTGCGGCCTTTACATTTTCAATCAATTGATGATGGCTTTCAAACGAGCCATGACTCATGTTAAATCTGGCAACATCCATGCCTTCAGCAATCATTTTTTCAATTGTCTCAACCTTGGAACTTGCTGGACCAATTGTGCAAATAATTTTTGTTCTCTTCATAATTATTTCCTTTTTCTTAAGTCAATTATATAAAATAATCAATCAAAAATGCAACTAAAATGCCAACAAAAGAGCACTACCATAGTGCCCTTTTGATTTTATTTATCACCAAAAGCAAAATAATTGTTAGGATCAACAAGTTTGTCTTTCTCTTTAACCTCTAAGTGCAAATGCACGCCTTCGGCTTTTTCTGTTACGTTTGTTCCAACTTTGCCTATTTTTGCACCTGCGGCAACCTTGTCGCCAGCTTCGACATAACTTTCTGCCATACTCTTGTAAATAACTCGCAAATTATCGTTGATTTTTAGTGTTATTATTGTTCCTTCCATCATGCTGCTAACCACGCTCTCTATTGTTCCACTATAAACAGCTTTAGCATCGGTGTTGTCGGCGGCAGCAAAATCTAGCGCTTGATGAGCTTGCCAAATGCCAGTTGTTTTGTCTTGAAGCAGATGGTCTGCTGCATATTCTTTGCTTATGGTTATGGTGTCTAATGGCGAAATGAACACAATTGGCTCCGCAGCAGTTGGCACATTTGGATCAGTGTCTTCTGTCACATTAGACACCGGAGTGCTGTAGTTATCTTCTTTGGATAGCGCGCTATATGCAGATATTGCAATTGCCCCGAGAGTGAGAGCAGTTGAAAACGCAATTAACAGCGCGAGTGCATTTCGTTTTACAAAAACATGCACCTTTCTAAAAAATCTTAATCTTTCTTTTTTGCCCATATCTATTCCCCTTTTGAATTTGATAACTCAATCTTTGACAAAAGGCGAACAAATTATACCTTTTAAATTAAATTTTCAAAATATCCAAAATCTCGCAAATATCTTATAAGATTTTTTCTTAAAAAAAGCCCACTCGACAGAGCAAGAGCCCTTTCAAGCTTTTTGGCTGAAAAATCAAACTTGCCCGGAACAAATCTCATTGAACTGTTAGAAAAATATGTTTTTAAAAATGGAATATAAGCATGGAGCCTGCCGCTTATTTCTCTTTTGTCTTCAACAGAAAACGCACTCACCGCTGCCGAAGATTGCAATGATGAAACATTGAAGTCTTGTTTGAGCAAAAACACATGTTTGTTCAACTCTGGCTGCTTGTCGATTGGTGAGAACTTAATTACACACTCATATAACTTAAATAACATGCTATCCACAAGCAGCAAGTCGTCTAAAAGATTTTCTCCCGCATAGAGCGAAAGGACAACATATTCGTTTCCCAAAAAAAGATAAGTTTTTTGTTTTGAAAGCAGACTAGCACAAATGCCATACACTTTAATTATGCTAAAAAGTTTGTCATCACACAAATTTACACACTTAACAATTTTGTCAAGATTGCTTTTCTCATTTTGCAAAATGTCGGTTTCAAATTCTTTTTCAAACTGAACAATATTTTTATATGTTAGTGCGCTTTTAAGTTTTTTTATGCTGACATCGTCAAAAAAACGCTTTGCAACAAAAACAAACTTGGGCTTTTTGCACTCATAAAAACAAAAGTATTTATCTTTGACGAAGGCATATTGACTAAAACTATACTCCGCCACCTCAAACGCAGGAACCAGCGCATAGTCAACCCCAACCGACATTGCATAATATTTAGCCAAGCTCTGAAGTTGAAGCCCACCGACTGCCAAAACCAATTCTTCTCCAGAAAACCTAACCCTGTCTGACAGACCTATGGTGGCAATTGCGTTTGGAAAATAACTTTTAAAAACACATTTTTTTGACAACGCACTTAAAACAAATTGCTTGTTCTCTTGACTCACTTTGTCATCGAAGAAAACATGAACTTTTTCGTAATTTAAAAGCAGTTCATTTAAAGCTGAAATATCTTCAAAAACAAGCAAAAAGTTATCCATAACAAAATATTAGCAAAAAGTTGATAAATTCAATTTAAAAATTTTGTCTAAAGTGGTTTTTTTGCACAAAAAAAATGCAACTTGTGTCGCATTTATATATATTCAGAAATAGATTTCAACTCTTCGCCTGTGTAAAGCCTGTATTGTTTTGAAAGGATTTTTATTATTTCTACAAGTGCATCACGTCCGGAAAATTTTAAGTTTGAAATGTTGTCGATATCTGTAAGGATTATGTTTTTAAAGACTGCCTGCTCTTGTGGTGAAAGCACCAATGCTTCTGAAAGAGACATACATTTTTGACAAACTAGGCCACCATTGTCGTAGTTATAGCCAAAACCGAGCGACAAGTTTTTTTCGCTTCCACATTTTGTGCAGGCAGAAAGTTCAAGTTCGTAGCCAATTTGCTTAAAAGCATCAATTAAAAACCTAATGAGCACGGCCATTGGGTTTGCATCGGTCATATCAAGAGCCTTTAGTGCTTTGAGCGTAAGCACAAAAAGCCCAAGAGCTGGGTCGTTTGGGCTGACCGTCTTTCTGCAAAATTCTAAGATGGCAGTTCCAATAACATACTTATCAAAATTAGATGTTAAGTTAAAAAAGTTTTCAACAGAACTGGCGTTGATTACAGAATAAAAGTCTCCCTTTTTGCTAAGCAAATATTCTGCAAAACAAAATGGTTGTGCATAGCTTGCAAGTTTTGCCTTTGGCTTTTTTACGCCTTTTATTGTGGCGAACATTAAACCATATTCAATAGAAAAGAGAGCCAACCTTTTGTCGGCATCTCTATAGTCAGTGCTAGAAAGCACAATAGCCTGTGTTTTTATTTCGTTCATGAGTTATCTTTTGCCTTAAAATAATCTTTATAATTCCTTTTGTTTTGACTGGTCGGCAAGTTCTTGTTGTCTTTCTTTAACAAGGTCTTTCGCTCCGCGATATCTGCCATAGTCTCTAATGTTGCCTGTTTGAGTAAAGCGCTTCCAAAAGCCCTCTTCCAAAAATTTTAATTTGGCAAGTTTTTTGTCTTCCATGGAGATACCCTCACTTATTTTGATGATAAATTTATGATAGACAGATTTTTTAAAAGTTATAACGCCCCTGCAAAACAAGACAAAATTTTACAAATCTTTGTCGTCGTAGCCAAGCGAAGACAGCATATATCTGCTATTTTTCCAATCTGGCTTAACCTTGACAAAAAGTTTAAGTGTAACTTTTGTTTGCAACATTTTTTCAAGTTCGTGACGTGCCGAAGAACCAATGTTTTTAAGCATGTTGCCGCCACGGCCGATAATGATTTGTTTGTGTCTTTCGCTTTCGCAAATAATGTCTGCAAAAATTGTTGTTTGTGTTTCCCCCTCTAAATATTTTTGAAGTTCAATCGCAATTCCATGAGGGATTTCTTCTTGAAGATATAAAAGCGCCTTTTCTCTTATGATTTCTGTTGCCAAAAATTTAACTGGGCGGTCGGTGTAAGTGTCTGTGTCGTAAAGCGGATCGCCCTCTGGCAGGCACTCAGAAAGTTCCTTAACCAAAACGTCTAGTTTTTTGCGTTTAAGAGCGCTGATTGTGAAGAACTTTTTTACAAATGTAAAGTTGTTCAACTTTGATAGAACTGGATAAACTTTTTCGTAGTTAGAAATGTCAATTTTGTTGATGACAACATATACTGGAACTTTTGAATTTTCATATTTAGAAATAATTGAATAGTCTGTGTTTGTAACGCTTGTTGCATCTAACAAAATAACAATTGCATCTGCGCCCGCTGCCCCACTTGCTGTTGCCTTTGTCATGTAAGAACCAAGCGCAGACTGAGTGTTCTGCACGCCCGGGGTGTCAACAAACACCATTTGATATTCTGGGGTGTTATATATTCCCAGAATTTTGTTTCTTGTTGTCTGTGGTTTTGGACTTGTTATGCAAACCTTTTCGCCAATAATTGCGTTAATCAAACTAGATTTGCCAACATTTGGTTTTCCAATAATCGCAATAAAGCCAGACTTAAATGCCACCTTTATCTTTGCTCCTTTATGTATTTTTCAATTTTATCCTCTTGATCTTTCATAACAACATAATCTTCATCTTTAATGTGGTCATATCCAACAAGATGAAGGATGCTGTGGGTGACAAGCTTTGACAGCTCTGCCTTGGTTCCGTTTTTATATTCTCTGCCCTGCTGCTTTGCTTTTGCCAAGCATAGTGCCATGTCGCCAGCATATTCACCCGAGCTTAGCTTTTCACCAACTTTGCAATTGGTTGCCGGAAATGACAAAACGTCGGTTACCCTGTCGATATTTCTAAATTCTTTGTTGAGCCTTTGAATTTCTTTTTTAGAAACAAACTTAATTGATAGTTCAACATCTTTCATGCCTAAAAATTCAAGTGTTTGTTCTGCAGTTCTCTTTGCTGTTTTTTTATATACTGGAAGTGCAAAACCTAAAATGTTTATTGTCATAACTCTCTCCACCATTATTTTAACTGAAAAGAAATTTTTTGGCAACAATATTTAACATCAAAACCACACTAGACTAAAATTTGTTCAATCACTTGCAGATAACAATCAACCTTGGTGATGTCGCCCTCCGTAACAACTGAGTAGGTGCACTCAACCGGGCTGCCAGTGGTCTTTTTTGCGGCATCGTCTTTTGCCAGTTTAAAAATCTGCTCTCTTTGTTCTTCAAAACTTGACTTGTCTTCTTGAATTGTGATTTCTCGGTATGTTATTGTTTCAACATAAATCGGCAAAATAGAACTAATTTTTTTCAAGCTCCTTTCTTCTAAAAAATTCTTAAATTGACATTTGCTGTGAGGCAAAATGTTGCGAGAAAACATTATGACAGACTTAGAGACTTGCGTTCTGCCGGTCTCGATCATCTTTTGAGATTTTGCAAAATGAAACGCCGTTCCGGTTTGCCATGTTTTTAATTTGATGTCAGCCTTTGGCATAACGTCTCCGAGTTTTTCAACCAAAACCTGCCCCTTTTTAACAATGTCACCAGCCTTTACAAGAGCCCTTCCAGAAAATGTTTGAATGCTTGCAATAATTCCGTTGTTGGTTGCAACAACCTGACTGCTGCTGTCATTTTCTTTTTTTGCCGCCTCTCTTAAAAAAACGCTAACGGTTGTTCCCATTATGCTAACCGCACAAGACTCCAAAAAGTCAAAGCCAGCCAACAACTTGTTTTCGATTTCTCGCGGAGAAAAATTTATACGTTTACCCTCTTTTATATTTTGAGATTCTAAAAAATTTTTCACCTCTAATATTTGACTTTCACTTATTTTGTAATAGTTGCCGGGTCTGTTGCTCTCTGAAATATTCACAGCAGAAATCGTTGATGTCATGTGCCACACAAACATCACCGAAAAAATAACACCCAAAAACCCACCAATCATATATGGCAACTTTTTTAAAACAACAACAAACCCTGTTTGTTTTAAGATTTCAATATTTTGGCTATATTTGCCAGCAATTCTTTTAATTGTTTCTAAATTGGCTGCACTGCAAGAAAAAACAATGTGGTCTTTTTTCCTTTTTAAATTTTGGGCTGACATGCCAGCACACAAAAAGTCGAACAAAAAGTTTTCTAAATTAAGTCCGGTCACTTTAATTCTAAGCATTGAAAGATTGTCAATTTTCATGATACTCTCCAACATGTTCAATTTTTCCGCTGACAACCAATTCGCCAGGGGCAAGCGAAGAAATTTGCAAAAATTTGCCACTGATTTCAAACATTTTTTTGTTTTTTTCTATCAAAACTACTTGTTCGTCAGAAATTTTTGCGATTTTTTTATAACCCTGAATTATTGCCTTTTTGCCAAGTGTTACAATCACGCAAGAACGAGACGCCAAATCTGCACCCAAAATGTCATATATTTCTGAAAACATAAAAACCTCAGTTAAAGTATATGTAAAGGTCTCAAAATGTAGAATAAAAAAAGATGCCACAACCTGTGACATCTTATTTTTTGTTTTTGAATTTCGGATTCATTATGGCGTCGGTTTTTACAACCTCTTCCATATTAATTCCTTGTTTATCGTCTGGTTTTAGCATTGTCTGCTGACGATTTCTGCTCTCAACTCGCCTTCTGATTTCTTCCAAATTTGGCAAGCTGTCTATCGGAAATCTTTCTCTTAAATCAACATCGAGTGGTGCCCTGTTTGGCAAGTCTTCTTCCTCTAAGTTATCCTCGTGAGAAATTGGTTTAACTTCTTCTGCTTTTATCAAGTCACCAATGGCAACAACCTTTCTGCCTTCACTTCTTACTTGCGAAACGGCTTGAGTAAAGTCTTCGTCGTATTCTGTTGGCAGTTGAATTTCTACATCGGAATTCGCCTCTGCTGTTTCTGGTTCTCTTTGATAAACCTTTTCAATTGTTGCAGTTCGCGAATTGTTTTTAAGAGCTTTTCTGCTCACCCTGCTGTTTTTGTTTGCTCTTGAAACCTTAAAAGAGTTATCTTCTTTTTTTTCTGGTTCATTCGGCTGAACTTTTGGAGCTTCTTGTTTTTTTGTTGCCTCAACCTTTTTTTTGTTCTTTTTTGATTTGCCACTAACAAATATGATGGTTGCAAACAAAATAACAAATCCAACGGCCGCAACAATAATCATTATTTTGCCAATATCCATAGCTCACCTTTGCATTATGGTCTTGGAGGTTTTGGAACATTTTTGTCTGGGTTTGTTGCGTCTGTTTTTTCAGATATGCTCTTGCGCATGCTTGTGTCGGCCTTCATGTTCTCAAAGTTATAATATTCTTCGGCAGAAATATGTCCTCCGCGAAGGGCTTCTGCCATTGCTTTTGGAACATCTGCTTCGGCTTTTACAACAAGTGCCTTCATCTCTTGAACTCTTGCCTTCATTTCTTGTTCGGCTGCAAGTGCCATTGCTTTTTTCTCTTCGGCTCTTGCTTGTGCAATTTTTTTGTCGGCTTCAGCACGGTCAATTTCTAGTTGTGCGTCTATGTTTCTGCCAACATCAATATCTGCAATATCTACAGAAACAATTTCATATGCTGTTCCACGGTCTAGTCCTTTTTCAAGAATTGTGCTAGAAATTAATTCTGGACTTTCCAAAATCATTTTGTGACTGTCCATGCTGCCGACCGTTGTAACAATACCTTCGCCAACACGAGCCAAAATTGTTTCTTCGTTGGCACCAGAAATCTGCAAATTCATGTTACTCATAACAGTAACTTTTGCTTTAACTTTAAGTTCGATTCCGTCTTTTGCAACAGCCGAAACAAGTGGTGTTTCAATAATTTGTGGAACTACGCTTGTTCTAACAGCTTGATAAACATCTCTTCCTGCAAGGTCGATGGCCTTTGCTTGTGCAACAGACAAATCAATGTTTGCAGAGTGAGCAGCAATCAATGCTTTTACAACTCTTGTAACGTCTCCACCAGCCATATAATGGGTTTCGAGTTCGTCGACCGAAACTTTAACACCAGCTTTTCTAGCAGTTATATAGTCTGGAACAATAGATTCAACAGCAACACCTCTCATCTTCATTCCAATCAGTTTGCCCATGCTGACATGCGCATGAGACACAAGTGCTCTGAACCATAGTTTCATTGGGACAATAATTAAAAGTGTAATAATAAGTGCAAGAAGAGCAGCACCACCAACAGAGATGCCAACAATTGCACCAACAGAAAGTGATAAAATCATGTTAGAAAACATCATAATTTCTTCCCCCTCTAATTTTTCTAGACACATTATATCATGGATTTTTATGTTTTTCAATAGCAAAATTGCAAATTTTGGCAAAAAAGAAACCCACTAATTGTGGATTTTCTTTTATTTTTTGCTAAATAGATGATATTTTGAGTTAAAAATAATTTAATCGTTTTGCAATAGCTTGCTTCTGTAATGAAAAGCACCTTTATAATTCTTTAATTTTTTCTCTAAGGCAATAACTGTATGAATTAAATAATTTTCAGTTTTTTCTTCTTCTAGTTCTGAAAACTGAACTCCGTTTTCTTTGGCTTTTGTGTGGCCATCATAAATATCTCTCGCAATCTTATATAGAGTCTCCACATCAAAGGCCTCTGCAACTTCTTGAAAATTTGCGTGTCTTGCATCTTTCATAAGTTCTTTAAACTTTTCGCGCCTTTCTTCTGTTAAAAAATTTTTAACAAACTCTTGCATTTCTTGTTTGTTCATTTTACACCTTTTCTTCTTCTGTTTCTTTTTTAGCAGAAAGTTCTCCTTTCTCTATTCTATATCTCTTAATTGCAAGTTCAGAAGCCATTCCATCTGGGCTTTCTGGGTCAACATAGATAAATTGTGTTCCAGCATTAGTTGTGTAAGAGAATTTTGCAACAAAATGTGTTGTGCCATCTTTTCCAAAAGGAATTTCTTCTAAACCAATTAAGTCATATTTGCAGTGAACAACTGAACTTCCATTTTGGTCAACAATACCAAACTTGCCGTTTGCATTTGATGCAATAGCGCGATAGGTTCCCATTTCATCTTGAACAACTGCTTTTATTTTAAAGAACTTTGCAGGAATTGCAATTTCTTTTGTTGTTAAGTTGATAACACCATTTTTGCCATATTCTTGATGAGAAATTAATTCAGCATAAGGAACATTTGTCTTTCCATTATATTCGATTATGCCTGTAGCCCCAACTCTGATATCTCCATCCATAGAAACAAGTTCAGAAGCTTTCTTTTCTGTTGTAACCATCATCAACCAACTGTCACCATATTTATCAATTGTCATAACTCTTCCAGGAACTGTTTCGAGTTCAAGAAATTCTTTGTTACATGCCCAGTCATATCCAAAAAGAGTGCTTGAATCGGTGTTTTTGTCGTAGCTTGCATAATAAGGAATTTGGCCAATGCCGCTATCTTTATATCTGTGATATTGAGAATAGCTCATAACTGAATATAATTCTGTTCCTGTGAGCAAAATTCTTCCACCACGATGCAGCAAAATTTGTTTGTCGCTAGATTTAGCCAAGAAGAAACCATTTTCTTCAAAGAGCTCTAATTTGCTTGTGTAGAACTCTGGTGGACAAACAATTTCTCCCTTGTTCATAATTCCAAATTGTTGACCTTTTTTAACAATATAATAACCAGTTGCTAGTGATCTTTCAAATGAAGAAGCTTCGGTGCCGTCTTCATCTTCTCCAAGTTTAGAAACATAAACATAGCCTGTTTTTTCAAATCCAAGACGGTCATTAAATTTAACGATGTCGTCATCCTGTGTAACAACAGTTGACTCTGCGCCTTCAGCAAGAGCCTCTACATATTTTTGAGAAACATTTCCATTGTTCGCATCAAATCTGACGAACAATCCTTCAACAGTTTCTCCAACATAATGATTTTCAGGAAGAACATCTTTTTTTAATAGTGCAATAAGCTTTGGAGTGATAATGCTTCCCGCTCTCTTTATATAAAAACCTCCCTTTTCAGTTTGAAAACTATAAATTTCAGGAAGTTCTGGTTTTTCTTTGCCGTTTTCAGCTAAAACTTTGTGGAATAATCCCTTTTGAACATATTTTTTGTCTGCCATAAAACACCTCTCATAAAATAAATCTACTTAAATTATAATTTATGATGGGACCTTTGTCAATATGGAATTTTCAAAAAAATCAAAAATTTTTAATAAAAATTCATCCAATTTTGTCTCAAGTTAACAACAAAAATTAAATTTTTAAAACTACTTGCTTTTTTTGCTAGAGTTATTATATACTAATTTTAGTATTCTTTAAAAAATACACAAATATAGAAGGTTGGCTGAGCGATCGAAAGCAGCGGCCTTGAAAACCGTCGTAGTGAGAGCTACCTGAGGTTCGAATCCCTAACCTTCCGCCAAATCTCAGTCAATCAATAATTGGCTGATTTTTTATTTTTAGAGCACACATGAAAAAGTTTTCAAAAAATGCAAATTTGCTAATGATATGCACACTGGCTGATTCTATAACCAGTATGTTTATCTACACTTTTTTACTTGCATACATACTGAATGTTTCCAGCAATGGAATTGTTAATGTAGCCCTCTTTTATCTTGTGCTGCACTCATCAATGATTGCACTTTCTTGGGTTGCTGCTCCACTCTTTAAGAGACTGAACAAATCAACAATTCTCAAAATTGGCATTTTGTTTAAGTTTGCATTTGTATTATTTGTTGTAGCCATTGGGAATAAGGTTGTTAACTATGTATACCTAATAGCAATTTGTGATGGTCTAGCCGAAGTTTTATTTTGGGGTGGTGTAACCCCGCTGCAAGCAGTAGTAACCGAAAAACAACAACTTCCACTCTACTTATCAGTTATCACAATAATAAAACAAATCATGGGACTTGTTCTTGGTGTTTTGATGGGTCTTCTGATTGACAAAACAGGAATGTATATCATATCAATTGTCATGTTGGTTGTTGTATCCCTTCAACTCATTCTTGCAATATTTATCACGCACCCAGACGAGAAAGATAACCAAAAACTTCAATATAAAGAGTTTTGGGAACTTTCAAAAATCAAATATCCTCAAACGCGTGCAACATATTTTAATATATTTTTGTCGGGCTTTATTTCAAATTTTTCAATGATAATTCTCTATTTCACAGTTATCACATTTGGCACAAACATATCACTTGGAATTTTTTCTGCAATTTCAACACTGCTCTCAATGGTAATTTTGATATTCTACAATGTAAAAAAGACATTTTGGGTTAGATATCCAGTATCAATTTCAGCAAGTATCATCTTTTCTGCATCTGTTTTGTTTATGATATTTTCACTTGGAAAAATATCACTATCTACATTCAATGTCATTTGGGCAATAGCAACAGTTGTTCCAACAACAATCACAAGTGTCCTTAGACTTAACATAACTAAAACCCAATCTCTTGAAAAGTATAACATTGAAAATGTTACAATCAGTGAAACATATCTCGACTTTGGTCGTGTTGTTGGCGAAGCACTGCTACTAACCATGGGGCTTGTAAACAATTATTATTTTGATATTGTCTGTCTATGTCTTTGCTCTGTTGGTGTTGTTTACTATTTCCTTAACACAACAGCAGTCTGCAAGAAAATTCCTGTTTGATAAATAAAAAAAGACTGGTTGCTGTCCAGTCTTTTTTTTGTTAATAAACAATTATGAACGAGTGTCAGCCACGATGTGTGTAGCTGGAATGCGGCAAGAATAAGCATAACAAGCACAATCACAGGTGTTTTGTCAATATGGAATTTTCAAAAAAATCAAAAATTTTTTAGGTTTTATTTATGATATTTAAAATTTGAAATTTTTTGTGACACTAAGTTAAATTTTTCACTGTCAAAAACATAGTCATGTCGCTCTTTTACAAAATTTTTTGAGCCGCGCTTTTCATAAGAATAGCGCGGTATTAACTGAATATGATAATGGTTCGCTGGGCCATCACACATTGTGCAAAGATAAACCTTTTCACAACCAAAAACTTCAACAATTATTTTCATGAGTCTTTTTGCATAGCAAACAATCTTTTTGTTGAGTGCGTCTGGCGCTTCACTCATGTCGTGATAATGCTTTTGTGTTGCTATCATCATGTGTCCATCGGCCCTAGGATTGCCAACAAACGCACATTCAATATCCGCATCACTATACACAATTTTATTTGTGTCATCACCAAAAATCAAACCACCACTCGCCCGGTTAAAACATGTTGGGCAAATTCCTGCATCATTTAAATCTGCCGCAGACATCCTTGAATATTCTTCAATTTGTTTTTTAGAAAATTTCATAAACTTACCCCTCTGCTTTTATTGTAACATATCCCCACATAAAAACAAAATCAAAAGAATAATTAAATTTTTAAAACTGCTTGATTTTTTGTTTAAGTTATTATATACTAATTTCAGTCTTCTCGTTTGAAGCATAATAAGGAAGGTTGGCTGAGCGGTCGAAAGCAGCGGTCTTGAAAACCGTCGTAGTGAGAGCTACCTGGGGTTCGAATCCCTAACCTTCCGCCAAACAATCTCAAATGCGAAACAGCCATCATATTTGTTTCTTGAGCAAGTTTTTGGTATTTTGCTAAAAAGATAAAAAAGCCAACAATATGTTGGCTTTTTTGTTGCAAGCAATATGGCGTTGGGATAACGCATAATTGCCAACACAGCAAAAAAATTGCTGGCTTTTTTTAATCCGCACTATGGTAGCGGAACACTCTGTTTGCAACCCACATATTCTACATCATAACTCCACGCGCACGCGTAGCAATTCAAATATAGCAGATTGCATGGCTTGTCAATACCACTAAAATTATTTTATCAAAAAACTTTTTATTAGTCAAAAAACAAATTAGTCTATTTTTCGCCGACTCGCCTACGGCGACGCTATTGCGAGCAATTTGACGGGCTTTTGGCAGGTTTTCGAGTGGTATTTGGTTTGGTTCATGTAGTTTCTCTTTTGTGCCGATGTTTCGCGTTTGGGCTTTTGCAATTTTCACTCGCTCCCCGCGAGTAAAAATAAACAAGTTGCAAAAGTCCCAAAAAGTGTAAGTATACGCCACAAAAGAGAGAAAATCAAAAAAGAACTACAAAATCAAATTATCTTCGTAAAATCTGTAAACATTCTTCAATTGCTTGCTCCGCAACGCCATAGGCAAATTTATAATATTCTTCATTGGTTCCGTTATAGTTCATCATCTCTTTACCCATAACATGCGTGGCATGCGCCAGTATAACATCAACATCATCATCAAATTTTTTATATTTATACTTGCCATATAAAACTCTGCTAGCAATAAACAAGTTTTTATTATACATTGTTTCTGTGTATAGTTTATTCATTTTTTCCACTTATAAAGTTGTAAATATCTGCAAAATCATTGTAAATATCAAAAAATGTGTGTTCTATCCATTTAACATAGTTTTCATTATGGCAAAATTCAATTAGCCCACACTCATACAAATAAGCGTGCGCCAACTCATGTATTATACTGCGTTGCAATTCTTCTTTGTCTTTGTCATTTACCAAAACAATTGTTTTGTTGTATGTGTCTGTTTCTCCAACACAGCCAACATATAAATTATCAACTATTTCAACAATATATTGCGTTCCTTTAATTACAACTTTTATAACTTTCTTTTTGTTTGTCTTATTTTTCATTGGTTAATTCTCCATATTTGTTTAATAGATTTGTTAAAAAATAGCGTGTTTGCGTCAAACTATAATATTTTGATGCAAACGCTGTAAAATGATTTCTTATATATTGCGGTAGCTCTGGCATTATGTTTTTTGTTGTTTGCCTTGCAAAATCACAAACAACTGCTGTTGGCGTACCAACGTATACTGCTTTATTGCAATATTGTTTTATTTTCTCTATGATTTCATTAGCTTTGGTTTGCAATTCTTCCATGTTCTTTTTTCTCCTGTCTTATTCTCTTGCGTTCCTGCACTTGTCTGTATAATTCTTCGGGTGTGATATCCAGCTTATTTTCGCGTATGCGCTTTTTTAGGTCTTTATAATATGCTGGCGTCACGCCTAACAATTTTGCTTTTTCAATATTGCTTTCGCGTGGTTTTCTTTCAATTTTTGGTTTGCGTTCTTTTGCTTGTTTTTTCTCGCTCGCAACTTTTTTACGCTCTTGTTTTTGTGCTTGTTTTTGTCTGTATAATTCTTCGGGTGTGATATCCAGCTTTTTTTGTTTAATTTTGTTTTGCAAGTATATATAATAACTATATTTGACGCCTAACAATTTTGCTTTGTCTTGCAGTGTTGTTTTCTTTGGTTTTGGCTCTTTCGTTTGGTGTGCACGCGCTTTGGCTCGTTCTTTCTTTGCTTGCCTTTCTGCCAAAAGTTCTTCAATTGACATGTTCAAGTTTTCTTCGCGTATTTTTCTTTTTAAGCTGACAAAATATTGATATTCAATACCCAACATTTCGGCTTTTTCTTTGTCTGTTGGTTCATTTTTCTTTTTGTGGTTTTTTAGCTCAAACAATTGCTCTGGGGTCATGTCTAGTTTTTGTTGTTTTATTTCTTTTTGCAATTTGTAGTAGTATTGCAAGTTTATGCCAGCAAGATGTGCCTTGTATTTTGCTGTTAGTTTCTTTTTTGTACTTTTTTCTTGCTCTTGCAAGCGCTTGCGTTCTTCTTTACGCTGTTTGTAAAGTTCTTCGGGCGTGGTTGTCAAATTGTTTTTGCGTATGTAGGTTTCAAGCCTGTGCCATGTTTCGTAACTCATACCACTTTCGCGAATAGCTTTGTTTCTTTCTCGCTGTTCTTCTTTTTTATGCCATAATTCTTCGGGCGTGGTATCAAGCTTTTTTTGTTTTATTTCTTTTTCAAGTTTTTGATATGTGGCATAACTTACACCTAAAATTTTGGCTTTTATCTTTTTTTCAAAAGCTGGTTTAGTTTCCTTTTCATATCTCTTGCAAGCAATAATGTATTCATCTTTGTCAAACTCACAACCCATAATCGTTGCAAGTGTTTTATCTAGTGTTTTTACCCAAACACAATTCTCTTTGTCGCAAGCTTTTGCGCAATTCCAACATAACTGCTTGTATTTTGCCATGTTTTATACCTCTATATCATCAAGATTGTCAAATAAGTTGTTTAATTCTCGTTTTGTATAATTGTGCCGTATTATATTTTGTTCGTGCATTGTCTTGGCTGGCGTAAAATCTCTGTATTTTTTATTTTTAACTTGCTCATAATTCTTCAAAATGTATGACAAGTTCGCCGTTTGTAAATATTTGCTTTCTTCTATGCGGTCAAGCAAAATATCGATATCATACTTTGACGCATCAAAAGTTTCAATATCAATAACAATTTCGGGGTAGTTGTCTTTAATCTCTTTGATGATGGTGTTTGTGTTATTTATATCATCATCAACATTATCATTAACATTTACATTATCATTAACATTATCATCAACATCATCATTAAGGTTGTTTTGGCTTGTTTTCTGGTTGTTTCTTGGTTGTTTTGGGTTGTTTTTGCGTGCGTTTTGATTTCCTTTTGGGGCTCCGCCTTTTCTTCCATTTTCAACACAATTCATATAGCGCTCTCTTGCTTTATCCAACATTATTTGCACCGACCTAAACAAAACACGAACGCCAGTATCAATATTTTTTGTAGGCAACATACCAAACAACGCATACTCCGCAATTGTTTTATAGGCAAGTGCTTTTTGTTCTAGTGTTTCCAGTTCTTCAATAGCGTTGTAAAATGATTTGTAAAACAAAAAATTATCTCTTTCAAACTCTTTATTTTCCATTGCGTATATCTCCGTTTACTTTCCACTCATAGCGTGTGGCTTGCAAAAAAGGACAACGCGCAATTGTTTTGATGATTGCGTTTGTGTAGTCTCCGATTGCATCAAGCAGTTCATCATTTTGTTCAAGTGATAAATTATATTTTTTTGTTAATTCATTAACAAGTTTATATATTTTTTCATTGATTGGTTCGCCAGCTTTTATTGTTGTGATTTCATCTGTCAATTCTAGCCATTCAATCATCAATTTTTCTTTGTGTTCAAAATTACGCTCCATGTGTTTGTTCTCCTTTTTGTTTGATTTCAAGCTCTTTCATGCAGTCAATTACCCATGATTTTATGGTTTTGTATCCAACTTTATTAAGATTTGCCAGTTTTAAGCAGTTGCAACTGGACTTGTTCAAACGAACACTCAAACGATAGTATAAATTATCATCTTGGTTGCGACTTGCCTTTCTAGTGCCCAAAATTAGGTCAATTTCATTTTTATTGTAAATATCTAGTATATTGCATTGTAAAGTTTCACATATTGTGTTTGCTTGCGCTGGGGTTGGCAAACATTTATAGTTTGCAAGTTTGCTCATTTGCTGTGGACTTATTCCCACGATGTCTGCAAGCTCTTTTTGTTGCATGTTGTTTTTTGCCAACATTTCTTTTAACAACATCTTTGTATTCTCCTTTTGCATTTATTTCTAAATATTCATCAATTGCTTTTTGGATAAAAAGCAGTGTATCAAAATACAGCTCTTTTTGACCATGCAGAAGCATTGGCGTTTCTTCTGCCAGCAATTCATGACTATTAGAGTATTTTTTTGTTTGCCTATCTTTATAGGCAATTGTGCCAACTTGTATTTGTTCCATTTTTACCTTGTTGATTTTAATTCACTTTTTTACTGAAAAATTTTTGATATTCTGTCAACTTGCAAAATATCACATAATTTAATAATTTCACTTGCTTTAAACTCCACAACATTATTAATTTTTTTATTTAATGTTGTAGTTGACAAATTTAACAACTTTGCTAAAGCTTTTTGTGTATAACCTTTTTCAAGCAATAGTGCTTTTAAGTGTAGCGAATTTACCATAAAAAACTCCTTGTTGATTTTAATTCACATTTCACATTATAAAGTGTTGATGAATAAAAGTCAACATTTTTTTTAATTTTTATTGATTTTTATTCAACTTTTGTTTATAATGAATATAGAAACATTTAACGGGGGTATTATGGAAACAATAGGACAAAGAATTCATAGATTGCGAAAAGAAAAAAATTTAACACAAGACGATTTGGCAAAAAAAGTTGGTTATACATCTAGAACAACAGTAAATAAGGTTGAAAAAGATTTAATTGATTTGCCATATTCAAAAATAATGTCTTTTTGTAAAGCTTTGGAAGTTAGCGAAGAATATTTGCTGGGGTTAGGTTTTCATCATAATGTATCATTTTATGATAGAGTTTTTGCCTTGTTGAAAGAAAAAAATATTTCTCTTCAAGAGCTTGGCAAAAACATTGGAATTGACGAAAATGTAGTTGTTGAAAAGTTTAACAATCATACTTTCGATGACCATGAAAAATATGTTGAAAAAGTAGCCAAATTTTTTAATGTAACAAGTGATTTTTTGACAAAAGGGAAAATCTATGTTGATGATGTTGACGATGGTGAAAAAGTTAGGTTATTTAGAATAGAAAATGGACTATCTCAAGAACAATTAGCAAAACAATTAGGATATACAACTGAACAACTACAACGCATTGAAAATAATATATATGAGTTGTCTGACGAAGAAAAAAGCAATTTTGCCCACTTGCTATGTAAGGATGACTTTTTAAAATTTTTCATAGATATGGATTTTGACAACATTGAAGTTCCAACAGATAAAAGTTATGTATTTATTGCTATACAAGGAAAAGGAAAAGAAAAATATTATGTTAACAAGGAACAAATAAATACAATTTGGGAATTAGTCAAACAATTAAACAAAATATATTTAGACGAAAAAAATAAAAAGGACAATCAATAATGAAAGCTGTTATTTATGCGCGCTATTCTTCTGCTGGACAAACAGAACAATCAATTGACGGGCAATTGCGAGTATGCAGAGAATATACAGAACACAACAAGATTGAGATTGTTGGCGAATATATTGACAGAGCTATGACGGGCACAAACGATAACCGCCCCGAATTTCAACGCATGATTGATGACGCATCACGCAAATTATTTGATATCATCATTGTTTATAAACTAGACAGATTTAGTAGAAACAAATATGACAGCGTTGTATATAAACACAAACTTGGGCAATATAATGTTCGTGTTGTTTCTGCAACGGAAGCAATAAGTGATACGCCAGAAGGCGCAATTATGGAAGGTCTTTTGGAGATGTTCGCAGAGATGTATTCAAAAGATTTAAGCCAAAAAGTAAAACGCGGTATGAAAGAAAGCATTTTGAAAGGCAATTATATTGGCGGTCATGTGCTGTATGGATATAAGGTTGTAGATAAAAAGCTGGTTATTGATGAGGAAACAGCGCCAGCAATAAGATATTTATTTGAAGAATATGCAACTGGCAAAAGCAAAAAGCAAATTGTAGCAGAATTAAACGCAAAAGGTTATACAATTCGTGGCAAAAAGTTTACATACAATAGTTTACAAAACAATTTGCGCAATAAAAAATACGCTGGCATATTTGACAACGGCGTATTACAAAATGACAATTATTATCCAGCAATTATAGATAAAAAATTGTTTAATCAAGTGCAAGTTATGTTGGACACGCACAAACACGCACCAGCACACGAGAAAGCAAAAGTTGAATTTTTACTAACTGGAAAAGCATTTTGCGGACATTGTGGCGCACCTATGGTTGGCACTTCATGTGGAAAAGATAAACACAGCAGAGTACATTATTATTACAATTGCGCAAACAAAATAAAAACACACACTTGCAACAAAAGTTTTGAAAATAAAGAATATTTGGAAGATTTTGTTATTGATGAAACACTAAAATATATTTTACAGCCAAAACACATTGAAAATATTGCGGATAAATTGATTGAATATTGGGAAAGCGGAACAACTGGCAAAAAAATTAAAGAATATGAAAAGCGCATTGCTAAAATTGATAGCGAATTAAATAAGTGCTTTGACCTATTCTATAAAACAGATAATGACATGATGCGCCAGCGTTTGAACGAAAAAGCAGACAGCTATGCATTACAGCGTGAAGATTTGCAAAAAGAATTGACAAAAGTTAAAATGGCAGAACGCGTGGCACGAACAAAAGATGATATTATTGTTGCGCTTGGCGAATATTTGAACGGAAACAAGCACGATATTGAGTATAGGCGCAAGATAATAAGCAAGTTTGTTAATGTTATTTATGTTTTTGATGATAAAGTAGCAATTTATTATAATTTATTTGGCACACAGCGCGTTAGTTTGGAACAAGCAAAAGAAAATATTGCTAAAAATGAGAAAAATAGCAATATTCGCATTTCAAATGAAACGCCCCGCCATTGCAAAGGCACTTGTTAGCCTTATGCACAACCTTTCTAGGTTGTGCTTTTTTTTCGCAAGGCCTTTGCTTCTCGGGCCAAACGCAAAGTTGCTTTCACAACTTTGTCCCGACTTAAAAAATGATTTATTTTAAAGAAATAATTAACCTGTTGGGATTCGAACGGAGCGTATAAAAAAGTTGCTAGTGGCAAGTTTTTAGCGAGTGGCGTGATAGCGGCCTTGCCACGCGTCTGGCCTCGTAGCGGAGCGAATCCCTCCGCTTCCGCCAATTGTAACGTAAATCTTATGAACTAGGATTTGCGTTTTTTTATTTATTGTTATATAATAATAAAAATTATTAAAGCGAGGTAATTATGGTTAAAATTATTTGGCATTATGGAGAACCTCCAAAAGATATGCAGGTTAGACAAGTTTATGCAATTGTTTTTGATGAATATGGCAGAACAATGTTAAAATCAGAAAAAGTTGGAGATAAACTTGTATATGGCATGATTGGAGGGACCCCCGAAACTTTTGATAAAGATAGAATAGCAACATTAAAAAGAGAATTTTTAGAAGAAGTAAACACATCTCTTAAAGACCCCATCTATTTGGTTGGCTATCAAATAATTGAAGGAGATAGAGATTTACCACCTTATGCTCAAATAAGAATGGTGGCAATGATTGATAAAATAGGGAAAAAACAGCCTGACCCGGATAATGGCAAGATTTCTGAGAGAATTTTAACTACTCCTGAAAAAGCAATCAAACTTTTGGGCTGGGGCGAATCTGCTGAAAAACCAATAATGAGAGCATTTGAAATTGCACAAGAAAAATTTAACTTGAAACTAACAAATTTTGAAGATGAATGGCTATAAAACAATTTTCACCCACCCAGCACCAACATATATTTCAGGGTTAGGATTGGATAACGCCCACCCAGCCAATTAAAAAAACACCCAAACGGGTGTTTTTTTTGTGACTGATTACTAAAATTAAAATTCAACAAATTGAGATGTTTTCTTACTCAAAATATTTTTTACCTTTTAATTCATTTTTTGCATATTCCAAAACATTTTCATCTTCATCAAACAGAACAGCATTGGGGAAAATTTCGCTAATTTTTTTCAACGCCTCTGGGGTTCTTAATTCTTTAATTCTTCCATCAATTCTTATTCCAACAATCAGTTGTGGTGGAATTCCTCCTGGGATTGCCATCCATGAATAAGTATAGGAATTTGGATCATCGTGAAAAGTTTTTCCACACCCAGAACAAGAAGAAATAAATTCAAACATTTCAATAGCTTCTGGTTTAAACAATTTATTGAGTTGTTCTGGATTGTTTCTTTTAATATGTTCATATTCAAAATAATCATAACTTGCAAGTTTTTGTCCAAGTTCGCCTTTTGTGTCAACATAAAAGCGTATGCTACCCGAATTTCCGTCGCCAAGTCCAGATGCAACTGTATCATCTCTTAAAAAGGCACAAAATCTTGCTTCACGTTGACTTTCTGGCTCACCAAACCATTCTGAAGCAACAATGCCTATTTTTGAAAAACTTTCCATTTGTTCCATAGAATGAATTTGGTTGCTTGCATGATATTTTTGATCTGCTGGCAAAACCACCTTGCCATCTGAGACTTCAAGCATTTCAACAGGCTTTTTGCTTGAGTATGCACTAGCATATAAACTTTCAATCATTGGCAAAAATTTTTTGAGTTCTTCCAATTCTTCTTGTGAAAAATAGTTTTCAACTTCAATTTCACAATTCTTTTTCATTTCTCCTAACTTGTCAAATTCTTTTTGCCTCTCAATATCTAACAACTTTCTTTTATGTTTAAGTTCTGCATATTGTATATCTGTCAACTTTTTAGGATACTCTGCCCTTAGAGCCTCTCTTTTTTTCTCATACAAATTTGACACTTTTTTGTATGCACGTTCATAAGCAATGCTTTGAATAAGTCTTTGATTTTCACTAAGCGGAATAAATGTTGTTTCAGTGTCAATCAAATTCCTACCACCAATAACAATTGTATTTCCTTTCAAGTTTTGCAAATTAAACAATTTTCTCACCCCCACTTTCATATAACTCATAACTTTAGTTTACTATATAATACACCAAAACAGATTAAATGGCAATATTTTATTTCAAAGCCAAAAAATAAACACCCATATGGTTTGATATTATTTTGTTGTGTGTGATATACTTTGACATATGAAAATAGATATAATCAAGCTTTGCGAAAATGACAAACAAGAGATTGACACAATTGCCAATTGGTTTGACAATTGGTATGAGTGGGAAAAGCCATATTGGACTTTCAAAAGAATAAGAAACCGACTCACCACAATGAGCAAAAGTGATAGAATTCCCGCTGTTTTTGTGGCAAAAGTTGACGGTCAGATTGTTGCAACTTGTGGAATTGATAGATTTGACGACACAAAAAAAACACCAAAGTATTATCCTTGGATTGTAAATGCTTTTGTTAAACAAGAATTTAGAGGAAAAGGAATTTACAAACAACTGCTCGCCCATGCTTATGAACATCTATCTAAACTTAAATATAAAACAATCTATATTAGAACCGATTGGGAAAACCTTTACGAAAAACTTGGTTGGAAATTTGTAAAAAAAATAACATTAGACAACGGCAGAATTGAAAGACTTTATGCCTATGAGCTTTCAAAATAATTGCCATAGAACGCCGGTTGTGCTATTCTATATTATATAGGGAGAGATATAAACAAATGAAAAACAAAACATTATATTATATTTCAACACCAACTTTTATCGCGGCAGAAATTGCAATTTTAATGTGCATTTTGTTTGCTCCGCACAGCGAATATTCTTGTTATGCAGCAATTGTTGTTGTTCTTGTTTATTCGCTTCTCTTTGCAAGCGACAAACCAAAGGTTATGCTAATGCAACTGGCACTGGTTTGCACACTTGCGGCCGACACATTTTTGGTTGGTTTAACCACTCAAGTTCAATGGCTTGCAATGACGGCGTTTTTTGTTTGTCAGTCGCTATATTTTGCAAGACTTTTGCTAGAACTAAAAACAAAAAAATGGCTTGTCGACAACATTGCAATTAGACTGATTTTGATTGCAGCAGCAATAACCGCAGCATTTGTTGTTTTAAAAGACAAATTCGACTATGTTAGCGCAATTTCAGTTGTTTATTACGCAAGCCTTATCCACAACTTGGTGATTGCATGCTGCATGATTAAAAAGTCGCCAATGTTTGCGATTGGCCTTATATTCTTTCTTCTGTGCGACACAGTGGTTGGGCTAAACTCTGCAATTGGAACATACATCTCCATTTCTGAAACATCTTTTATCTATCAAATTTCTCACACTTCATTTAATCTCGCTTGGACATTTTATGTTCCTAGCCAAACATTGATTGCACTTTCTATCGTTGACGCAACAAAGGATAAAAATAGTGAAAACAGAACTGAAAAAACCAAATAAAAACTCAATTGAACAGGCATGCACACTTCTCAAAAGCGGCGAAATTGTGTGTGTTCCCACCGAAACAGTTTATGGCCTCGCTGGTGACGCAACCAAAGGCGAAGTTGTTAAAAAAATATTCATGGCTAAGGGGCGTCCTGGTGACAACCCTTTGATTGTGCATATCGGAGCCATGGAAATGCTCGACGGAATTGTTAAATATGTTCCAGAAGACGCAAAAAAGCTCGCAAATGCCTTTTGGCCTGGCCCACTGACAATTATTATGCCAAAGGGCGACAGGGTTGCGGCCGAAACTTGTGCGGGGCTCGACAGCGTTGGAGTTCGCATGCCTTCTCACCCAGTTGCAAGAGAAATAATTATGAAATCTGGAATTGCCTTCGCTGCGCCAAGCGCAAACCTTTCAGGCAAGCCTAGCCCAACAAATGCCGCCGATGTTTTTGCAGACATGAATGGCAGAATTCCACTCATTATTGATGGTGGCGAAAGTGACGCCGGCGTTGAATCGACCGTGGTTTCTGTTCTCTCTGACACACCAATTATTCTCCGTCCCGGAATCATAACAAAAGAAATGATGCAAAATGTTCTTGGAAAAGAAGTGAAAATTGCAAAAGCCATAACCGAAGAGGTTAAAAAAGATGAAAAAGTTCTCTCACCAGGAATGAAATATAAGCACTACTCTCCTAATGCACAAGTTATTCTTGTTAAAGGTGATTTTGACAGATTTAAAAGTTATGTGGCACTCAACAAATCTAAAGGCACTTGGGCGCTTGTGTTTGATGGCGAACAAGACAAATTAAATGTTCCGGCCATCGCTTATGGATGCGAAGACAACCCAAAAGAACAAGCTCATCAAATTTTTTCAAAGCTCCGAGAGCTCGACAAGGTTAATGCAAAAGTTGTTTATGCCCGCTGCCCATCGGCTGATGGTGTTGGGCTTGCTGTTTATAATCGCATGATTCGTTCTGCTGGATTTAACGTTGTTGAACTTTAATTAGACAGCAAAAAACGCACCAATTTGGTGCGTTTTTATTTTTAAGATTCTTCTCTCTCGTCCACAAAGAAATCGTCTTCTGTGATTCTATTATCTGGGTATAATTTGTTATATTCTTTAGTCATTCTGCGAACATCTGTTGTTCCGTGACCAAGCATGACTGATGTTGCCTCTTCTAAGGTTCTTTCTTTAGAAATATTCAACAAATCTCTCACAAACACTATTGCCTTGCGAAGAGCGTCGAGTTGTTCGAGCCAAGCTTTTCTTCTTGAATCTCTCTCCAGGCGATAATCTGCAAGTTCAAGATTTTTTCTCAACTCTAACATTTCATCAATTACTTTTCTGTTTCCCATCATTGTTTTAACAAGTCCGTTAAATGCTGATTTATCTCTCCAAGTTTTTCTTGTTATGTTAAGTGCTTGGGTAAGTGTGATTGAGTTTGAACCGAGTGATCTGAAACAATAAATAAGTTGGTCATATCTGTCAAAGATGTGCAAATGTGAATCTTTGCTTGAATCTTGAAGATAAAGTCTTTCTCGCTTAAAGCGCTCCATCTGTTCGTGGTCGCTCATAATTCCACTTTTTTTGCCAAATATGTTAGTGTGTGCTTTTGACTTTGAATCAAATCTAATAATGCAACTGCTGTGGTTTAAATCGTCATCTGGCATAAGTTTTACGCTAACTGAGAAATCAAATGTTGGAACTTCTCTTTGAGTGTAACCAACCTTCTTTGTTGTTGGAATAAGTTCGACAACAAAAGCAAGTCTATAAAGTTTGTTATCAAAAGATTCTGCAAACATTGGTTCAATAAATGTGAGCTGAGAAAGTTCTGGTCTGCCAGTTTCGGTGTGTTTCATTAATTGGCCTTCAGTTCTTTGCAAAAACTCTCCGAGTTTTTCACCTACGGCAACTGGATATTTTCCGCAATTAATCAAGTCATCTGTGTAATCATAATTATAAATAACGCTGTTTGCGCCCCAATATTTATTTTCTCTTTGCTCGTCCCATTGAGAAAGCCACTCTTTAACTTCTTCGTGCAACACCTCTTTGTCTATCAAATACATATCTTCAGCGCATCTGCCATAATATGGTTTTGTTGGCATGTGTGGATCAACCATCAAGTTAGTTAAATTTCTATATTCAATCAAAAGTTCTCTATGCTCTTTTGGGTGCTTCATTAAATATTCAGCAATCTTTTGAGCATTTTCATAAAAGCTCATTTTGGGTTGACTTAAAATGTTGCAAATTTCAATGGCGTCATCGCCCAAAATTTTTTGAATTTTTTGTTGTCTTTTTAAAAATTTCTCAAACATAAAACCTTACCACCCCTAATAAAATTATAACCCCTGTTTTTTAATTCGTCAATACTGGTTCTAAAATTTGGCATAAAAAAAGAGTGGAAATTTTTTCCACTCTAGTTTTTAGTTTAAAGTATCCATCAATTCATCATAGCCCATTTTGCTTATGAACTGAACGTTGTTTTCAAGATATTCTTGATAAAGAGCGTTTCTAACTTTTGTATAGACTGGTGAAGATGAACCAGAAAGAAGTTCGTCACGAATCTTTTCATAAACATATGCATAAATCGTTTGTCCAGATGCTTTGCAAACAAATGTGTGTTTCATTAATTCAACAGCTTCGGCAACTTTTGCTGCAATTGTTGCCTCGTCGGCTGTTCCAAACACATCTTCAAACGAAATTGTTCCACCAGTGATATCACCTGTTGTTTTATACACGTCGTTGATAATAACAATGTGAATTCCATAGTCAGAAATAATGTAGTTTGCACTGCCAAGTTCTGTTACGCTAAGAGTTCCGTTAAGATAATTTGCAAGAAGCTCTCTTGCGCCGTTTGTGAAGTCTGCAACAAATGTGCTGCCACTTGCGTTGTTGTTGTCTGGTCTGGTTGAAATAACCATTCCTACAAGGTCAGAAAGTTTGCTGCCAAGAGCATCGTTGTTTGAAGAATAAACAAACGCATGTTGCAAGAACAAGTTAGCATATATCTTTTCAGCAACGGCAGCTTTTTCAGCAGCTGTTGTTGCCTCAAAATATGCTTTAACAAAGTCTTCAGAGATTGTATAATTGATATCTTCTGTTTCTTTTAAAAGTTCGATTGCCTCAACTGCTGCATCCACTGAAGAAGAAGTGTTTAGCGCATTAATAATTTTGTCGTAGTTTGTTTTGAAAACATCAAGCACGTGTTGAATTGTTGTGGTTGCACGCTTGCAAGAATTAAATTGTGCGTTTGTGAGATAAACTTTTTGACTAGAAGAGTCTAAATAATAATATGCAGTAAGTTTATCGTCCTCAGCGGTTGTGTCGTCCTCGGCATATTCAACGGCAACATAGTCGTCGTCTGCCCCACCATAAAACACTTCGTGATCTACAAGTGATTCGTCGGTGAACAAATAAACCGCATAACCATTTTGGTCAACATAAACAACGTTGTTATATTCTGCCCAAGAAGTTAGGCCAAGTGTTTTATAATATTCATTGCGAATTTCTTTATATTTTTCATATTGTTCAGCCGAAGCAGAATCGTTGCTTCCAGGAATCTCTTTAAGTGCAGCAAGTGTGTCGGCATCAAAATTAACCAATAAGTGTTGAACTGTGAAATAATAATTTTCACCAGCATAAGTATACATCAAAAGAGAATCTGTGGCTTTTGCTTCGAGAACTGCAATATAGTTCTCTTCCAGCTTATAACTTTGAATATCTTTTCCGAGAAGTTGCAAATATCTTGCCACAATTGCTCTGTCGTTAAGAGCATAAACACTGTTTGCAAGTGCATATTGGCTTGCTGCGTCTTCCTTGTCTGCCAAGCTCAAAATATAACTAGAATACATGTTTTGCAAATATGTTTCATAAGCAGAAACATATGATTCTTTCATTTGATTGAATGCAACAGTTTTTCTGTCGGTGTTTTTGCCATCTGCTTTTGCAGAAAGAATAAGTGAACCAACCAACATTTGATAAGCATAAGTTCTTGTTTCTAACTCGCCAGCAGCAATTGCTTTGAAATATTCATTTCCATTAGCAAGACCATCTGAAAGAAGTTGTTTATATTCTTCAAGGCTGTCATAAGCTTCTTCAAGTTCTTGATCTTCGTCGAGGTCTTGAGCGTAAATTTTAAGATATGTTGTTTCAAACACATTAATCATTTCGGTGATGGTTTGATCTGCAACATCTTTGCCAACCTTATATCCATCGGCAAGAGCGACACCGCGATCAGTCTCAGCATATTTGCACTCATAGTCTGCCATGCCTTCGAATTTATAATCTTCGTATTTATAGCTCTTAACATCACTAGAAGATTCACTCGATTCACTTTGAAGTCTCTCTGGAAGGTCTTCATCTTCTATTCCATTTTGCCTCAAAAGAGCCTTTTCTCTTGTGTCGACACTAGAAGCATAGCTTGCGAACACATTTTGCCAAACATTTGCTTCGTCTTTTTGAGTATATTTCATTTTGCCATCTGCAATAAGTTTTTCAGCTTCTTGAATTGTTGCATAGCGAAGCACAACAGTTTTATAGAATATTTTTAAAATTTCATCGTGGTCGTAACCGCTGTAGAAATAATATTGAGCGTTGTTATAAAAGCTACGCCACAAGCCTGAAACCTCTTCTTTTGTTACAGTTGTATTTCCAATTTTAATAGAGTTTGCTTGCATTGCCTGTGAATTATCTTTAACAACAATGGCACAACCAGCAAGGGTTGACATTGCCACACACAAACAAATTATTAATGAAATTAATTTCAGTTTAAAGTTTTTCACTTGAGATTCTCCTAGTCTAGCGCATAATGATATATTTTATATTATATTAATGAACTCAAAAAAGTCAAGCATTAATTATAGATTTGAATCGCTACAATTCAACAAAATGTTTTAATTTAATGCTGAATTTATAAATTTTTTGACTGTTTGGTAGTTTGCATTTGCATCAAAAGTGTTTTCAAATTTAATTTTTGGTTTGTCTGAAAAGTCAAGCGAACAAACATTTCTAAATTTTGAAATTGCATTGGCAAGTTTTTCACTTTGCATAATATCTTCCCTTCTGTCAAACAGCAAATAACTTGCATTTTTAGACGCCACAAGTTCAGAAATTTTCAGTTTTCCGGCCATGTTTTTGGTTAGCGCAATATCCATTAGATTTTGGGTTTCTAGCGGAACTTTTCCAAAGTTGTTTTCAAACTGCAAAACAAGCTCTCCAAGTTCTTCGGCAGAAGAGATTGCAGCAATTTTTTTGTATGCTATCATGCGCTGTTCGCTTTCGGTTATGTAGTTTTCTGGAACATAGGCGTTGATTTCTACTTTCATTTGGGTTTCAGTTTGTTGTTCATATCTCTCACCTCTAGCCTCGGCAACTGCTTGAGCCAAAAGTTTTGAATACATGTCGTAACCAACCTTTTGCAAAAAGCCGTGTTGTTCCGCGCCCAAAACATTTCCGCTTCCACGAATTTCTAAATCGCGCATTGCAAGTTTAAATCCACTGCCAAACTCTGTAAATTCGCTGATTGCATCTAGGCGCTTATAGGCCTCTTCTGTCAGCGATTTGTCGTAGTCGTAAGTGAAATAAGCATAGGCCATTTTGTTGCCTCTGCCAACGCGACCACGAATTTGATAAAGTTGGCTCAGCCCAAACCTGTCGGCATCGCACACAATAAGTGTGTTGGCATTTTCAATGTCTACACCATTTTCCATAATTGTTGTGCAAACAAGAACATCAGCCTTTCCGGTGTAAAAGTCATAGACCACCTGCTCAAGAACATTTGCAGGAAGTTGCCCATGACCGACAAGCACCTTTGCATCTGGCACAATCTGTTTTATTTTTGCCGCAAAGTCGTAGATTGTTTCAACCCTGTTATAAAGAATAAACGTTTGACCGCCACGAGACATTTCCCTTGTTATTGCGTCGCGAACAAGGCTGTCTGAAAACTCTGTAACATAGGTGCTGATTGGCAGTCTTTCGCTTGGTGGAGTGCTGATGACCGAAATATCACGAATTCCCGACAGACTCATGTGAAGAGTTCTTGGAATTGGCGTTGCAGAAAGGGTTAAAACATCTATGTTTGGGTGCTTGTTTTTTAATTTTTCTTTGTCGTTAACACCAAATTTTTGCTCTTCATCGAGAACTATCAGCCCTAAATCTGCAAACTCAACATCGTTAGAAAGCGCCCTGTGAGTGCTGCACAAAACGTCAATTTTGTGTTCTTTTAATTTTTGCAAAATATCTTTAACTTGTTTTGGGGTTTTGAATCGGTTTAAAACCTCAACATTAACACCAAACTGCTCCATTCTCTTTTTGCAGGTGTTATAGTGTTGTTGACTAAGAATTGTTGTTGGCGACAAAAAGGCAACTTGTTTGTTGTCTAAAACAGCCTTAAACATGGCGCGCATTGCAACCTCGGTCTTTCCAAAGCCAACATCTCCACAGAGCAGTCTGTCCATAACCTTTGTGCTCTGCATGTCTTTTTTAATTTCGCTTATGCTAGAAAGTTGATCCTCGGTTTCGACATATTCGAAACTGTTTTCAAACTCTTTTTGAACCATATTGTCTTCTGAATAAGGAAAACCTTTGAGTGCTTCCCTCTTTGCATATAACTGAACAAGGTCAAATGCGAGTTTTTTGACGCTCTGCTTTACCTTTTCTTTAACCTTTTCAAAATCTTGACCACCAATTTTAGACAACTTTTTTGGGGCTTCGCCACCAGTAAAGCGGTCCAAAAGGTTCATTTGTGTTGTTGGAACATAAAGTTTGTCGCCATCGCGATATCTCACAACCACATAGTCTTTTGTTCCAAATGTGCCAGAAAGTTGTGTAACGCCCTCGCAAACACCAATTCCGTGAACAGCGTGAACAACATAGTCTCCAACTTTTGGAATAGAAAACACATCGTTTCTTCCGGCTGTTAGTTTTGAAGAATTATTTTGTTTAGCAAACAGGTCATAATTTCCAATTACTACCACTCTTTCGTGTGGCAAAATAAATCCATTTGGATATTGACTGGCAAGGATTGCCGAAGCGCTCGGAATTTTGTCACCGGAATAAATGTCCAAATCAATGTCATAAGCAGAAAGATTCTTTTGAAGCTGTTTAGCATTTGTTTTGGTCACGCAAAAATAAACAGTAAAGCCATTTTCAAACCAAATGTTAAGGTCGTGAGCGAGCCCCTCGGTGTCTCTGACATATTTGGAAATTGGTTTGGAGTTAAAATCTATAACCACCTTTGGATCAAAAAACTTGTTTGCGTTTGTTATTTTTTGAAAGACAACACCAGTAAGAGTGTTCATGTCTTTTAAAATTTTATCTAAACTAAACGCCAAACCTTTTCTATCACCAATCAGCGTTTGAGAACTTTCTAGCTCTTTTAAGCGCAGATTGTTTTCTTTTTCTTTTGCCACAAGCATGTCAAAAATAAGTTTTGCTTCGTCAACATAAAAATCATATTGCATGCCACTTGCTGCAATATAATCAAAAATAGAATATGTTTGTGGCAAAAAACTTAAAAGCATGTCCATTGAATAGGTTCGCTCGCCACTTTCTAGTTTCTTTATTAAATCTTCAACTTGCGCAGAAAAAATTGCCTGCTCATTGGCATCGTCTAACACGCGGGCTTCTAATTTTTGAACTTTTGAAAGAATTGTCTTTGACTCAGCCTCTGAAATTAAAAGATTAGAAAATGGGCAAATTTTAACTGACGAAATTTGCTTTACGGCACTTCCCGTGTCTGAAAGAACACTGATTGATTCGATTTGATCATCAAAATAGTCTATTCTGACTGCGCTCTTCGCCCCCGGAACAAAAACGTCAACAATCTCTCCGCGCGCAGAAAAAAGCCCCTCCTCGCTTGCAAAATCGCTTTTAACATAGCCATTTTTAGCAAGTGCAAGCGCAAGAGCTTTTGGTGCAAATGTCTGACCAACCTTTAGGTGCAAAATGCTGCTGGCAAAATTTTGTGGACTGCAAAGCGGAGCAAACAGGCTGTCGGTTGTGCAGATTATGCAATTTTCAGTGTTTGAAAAAATGCTTTCAAGGGCCTGAGTGCGCATTATGTTGTTTGTGTTAGACTGTGCCTTTTTGTAAATAAAGTTGTCAGACCCAGCAGAAAAAATAAAAGTCTTTCGTCCAAGCGCTTCGAAATGGTCTTTAATTTTTGTGGCAGTGATATAATCGCTCGCAACATACAAAATGTTTTTAGAGCACATGTTTGCTATTGGCGCTCTCAGACTATTTTGCACGCCAAAAGCCGAGCAAGATTTTTTTGCTCGGACACTATCGAATATTTTGGTGAAATTTTCACCTAACCATTTATCTACGATTTTCATATTTAGCCATTATAGTGTTGCATAATTTTTTCAAGGCTCTCACCTTGAACATATTCTATCACAGCTTGTGTTGCTTTTTCAAGAGCAATTTTTTGCTCTTCGCCAGTTCCCATTTTTGCAAGCACAAAGTCATAAAGCTGTTGATGCTCCTTTGGCTTTCCAACACCAACTTTAAGTCGTGCAAAATTTTCGCCCACAAGCGAAACAATGCTGCGAAGACCATTGTGAGTTCCGGCTGAGCCCTTTGGCTTTAGGCGAACTGTTCCACCATCAATATCAATGTCGTCAACAACAACTAACAAGTCTTCGAGCTTTGCTCCCAACTTAGACAGCACACTCATAACACAAATTCCACTGTTGTTCATAAATGTTGTTGGCTTAACAAAATAAACTTTTTCACCGTTTATGTTGCCTTCATAAACCTTTCCGTCACACATATCTTTACTTTTAGAAATGTTAAAGTGATCAAGAACCCTATCTACAACCATAAATCCTGCGTTGTGATTTGTGTTTTCATATTGCTTGCCAAAATTTCCGAGTCCTACAACAATTTTCATAACTTTATTGCCCCTTGACCATTGTTCCAGCAGGGACAGTTGCGTCTTGCTTTATGTGCGCCCCAGCAAAAATTGAAGAGCCTTCTCCAATGTTCGCACCAGAGCCGATTTTAACATCGGCGAGCTGTGTGCCGAAACATCTTACGCCATCTCCCAAAATAACATTGTTTGCAAGAAGTGTATTTTTTAAGTGACAAGACTCACCAATGTTGCAATTTTTGTTTGTTGTGCTTCCGTCGAGAAGTGTTCCTGCGGCAACAATCGATTCTTCTCCAACGAGGCTCTTGTTTAAAATGCAACAGTTGTTTCCAACAATGGCATTATCTTTTATGCAAGAACCAACAATATTGCAACTGTTTTTAACAATAACCATTTCGTCTATACTGCTTGAAGAAACAACCGAATTTGAACAAATTTTGCTGTTTGCTCCAATTGTTGTTTCACCCTCTAGTTTAACAAATGGTTCAACAACAGCACCTGGCTCAATTGAAACACCTGCTTCGATATAAGTGTTTGCTGGGTCAACAATGACTGCACCAGCCTGTTCGTGAAAGCGAACAATTCTGCGCTTCAAAATGTTTTGTGCTTTTTCAAAACTTTCAATGCTATTTACCACAAAAAGTTCACTAGAAATGTTGTCATAGGTTCTAGATGCGTAGATTGTTTCAATTTCTTTTGCATATTCTGTCTTCAAAACCCAGCCACGAGAAAGCCTCATAACAGAAAGATTTTGCGCCGACGCATAGTCTAGCACTTCTCTTATGCCCTTTGCGGTTACAAGCGGTGTGTCGCTATAGAGCACAACAGTAAACTCCGCGTCCTTCAATAGTGGACGGACAGAAGAAAGAAGATTGTCCGAATCTTTTTCTTCGGCAACAATTGGCTTCTTTAAACAAGCCCTTGCCACCCAGTTTTGCATGCTTGCGCCAAGCAAATTAAGTTCATAAGTTTTTTTGCCAAACAATTTTTCACCAGCAGGGAGCAACACAATAAAGTCGGCGTTAACGCTCTCTTGTGATTGTTGTTCTGTTTGGGTTTCTTCTAAAATTTCATACATACTCATGCTTTTATTTTATCTTTAAGATAAAAAATTGTCAAACAAAAAAACACAACTAACCTAAAATCAGTTGCGCGAGCATAAGAAATTTTTATATACTTTTATGAGTTACGGAGATTTTATTATGGAAAAAATGAAATATGGGGTGCACGACCGCCCACCATTTTGGCAAAACCTTGCCTTTGCAATGCAACAAGTGCTTGCTATTGTTGCTGCAACAATTCTTGTTCCTCTTATTGCTGACCCAAGTGGAACATATCTAAGCCAGTCTGCAGCGCTTATTGGTGCCGGAGTTGGAACAATAATTTATTTGTGCTTAACCCAATTTAAAAGCCCTGTGTTTTTAGGCAGTTCATTTGCATATATTGCGCCACTTTCAACCGCCATCACTTTTGGCTATTTAGGAGTCTTTCTTGGTTCGATATTCGCAGGCCTAACCTATGTTGTTATTGCAATTATAATTCACTTTGTCGGAACAAATTGGATTAACAGGCTCATGCCTCCAATAATCATTGGACCAGTTGTTGCGCTCATTGGTTTTGATCTTGCAGCATCTGCCGTTTCTAATGTTATGAACACTTCTGGAGGAATGGAAAATTATAACCTTATTTCTATTGCAATTGGTCTTATCACATTTTTTGTTGTTGTGCTCGTGTCGGTTAAAGCCAAGGGCGGCATAAAAATGTTTCCATTTATCATTGGAATAGTCGCCGGATATGCACTCGCTTGCATTATTACACTTATTGGAATTTGGGCTAACGTTCCATATATGCAAATTGTTGACTTTTCGGTTTATGAAAAAGTGACACACTTCGAAAATTGGCTGCCTAACCTCATTATTGTGGGAATGTTCAAAGAGGGCGCTGCTCATATTTCATCATTCTCAGATGTTTTCACTGTGTTTATTGCGTTTGTTCCTATCGCTCTTGTCAGCTTTGCGGAACACATCGCTGACCACAAAAACCTCGGCTCTATTATTGGTAAAGACCTAACAAAAGACCCAGGACTAACAAGAACACTGCTCGGTGATGGCCTTGGCTCAGTTGCTGGAGCAGCTTTTGGTGGTGTTCCAACCACAACATATGGTGAGTCTATTGGTTGTGTTGCTCTTTCTAAAAACGCATCAACTAGAACAATATTAACAACATCTGTCATTTGCATTATCATTTCATTCTTCTATCCTATCATCGTGTTTATATCGAGCATTCCTAGCTGTGTTATTGGAGGTGTGTCTATTGCGTTATATGGATTCATCTCGGTTTCAGGACTTAGAATGTTTAAAGAAATTGACTTAAACGACTCTAGAAATCTGTTTGTTGTTGCAAGCATCTTCATAACTGGCATTGGTGGCATGTTCTTGAATTTTGGATCAATTAAAATTTCTAACATAGCTTGTGCACTTGTCGTTGGAATTTTAACCAACGTTCTTTTGACGCCAAGAAACAAAAAACAACAAGGACAAAACGACATCAGTCAAAGCCGAGAACTGCTCGAAAGTGAAGACACAATTGAGCCAAAAAGCAAGCGAAAAAAGCAAGCAGAACCTGAAAACAAAGAATAATTTGAAACAAAAAAAACACCGCAACATCGCGGTGTTTTTTCTATTTTCTTTTATCTGCAAAATAATCCTTCACAAGCCTTTCACACTCTTCTTTTAAAACCCCACCAACAATTGTTGTTTTGTGGTTGAGCCCTGCTCTCTCGTTTATCTCTTCAGATGAAAGAACGTTTTGCTTGTTTGCATATGCACCAAAAAACACATTTTTGATTCGCGCATTCAAAATTGCACCCATACACATTGTGCAAGGCTCCAATGTTACATAAATGTCGCAGTCAGCAAGGCGAAAATCGCCAAGTTTTTTGCAAGCCTTGCTTATGGCCAAAATCTCAGCATGAGCAGTGGCATCGTTGGCCTTCTCACGCTTGTTAAAGGCGCTGGAGATAATCTCCCCGTTTTTCACAACGACAGCACCAATTGGCACCTCATCTTGAGCGTAAGCTCGCTTTGCGAGCGCAAGAGCTCTTTTCATAAATTTTTCTTCCATTGTCTTCTCCAAACTCATTATACACCAAAAGTGCATGGCTAATGCAATCAAAAACACCTTTATTCTTTTCAAAAATGTTATCTATTTCACTCTCCGGATATGGATGAGAAAATTTGTCATCGCCAAGTTCAATGGTGAGAGCCGGAATTTTTAATTTTTGAACACACCAGTCTTTATATCCGCCACTGCTAACGCTTTGCGTTGCAACAATTTTATATCCTGTGTTTTTTGCAAAAATTTCCGCAATTTTTTTATCGCGCTCACGCCGCTTTCCACATTGAAAAAAGTCGTAGTAGATTTCTTCACCTTTGAGGTGATAACTTATTGTCAAAAATGGTCTTAGCCTTTCAGTAAGCTTTTTTAAGGCAACAGTTTCTGGTTCGCTAAATGGGCGCTTGCCATAATAGCCCTGTGGGCTTGGTGAATGTCTTTTTGAGAACTGATTATGCCAATTTGCATCAAAGTTATTGTTAAGGTCAACACCATTGGCGTTTGCTTTAAACAATTCAAAGTTTTCGCAATTATTTATTGAAATTAAGTGCTTTTTTAAGCATTTATCGGCATTTTTTAACCCATTTTTGCAAAAATTGGCACCATCCGGGTTTAAAAGCGGCACAAAAATCACGTTATATTGCAAAATTGGTCTTTGCTCTTGCAACAATTCAATCATTTTGCAAACAACATCACAAGAAATATGTTCTCTTGCGTGGATTGCCGCCGTTATTATTGCAACATGTTTTGTTTTAAATTTTGTTGAAATTGAATAAATGTTTTGCTTTAAAACACTCTTGCCAACAACATTAATGTTAAAATAATTTCTATCTAGTTTTTTAACAAAACTTTCAAAAGAAAAAAAGTCCATCAAACTATTTTATTGATGGACTTGGTTTTTTGTGAATTATGGCAAGTGATAAAGCAAAATAGAAATCCAGTCGTAGACACATTTTGCCGCAAACAACAAATATGCAACAATTGTTAAATACTTTGCTGTTGGCGTTGGAGTTTGTTTTTCCTCTGCGACTTCTTTTGTCTCTTGAATTTCGGCAGAAACATCTGCTTGAACCACTTCACCATCGACACTGGCAACAACATCAACTTTCTTTTGTTCGACTTCGCCATTTGCTTTTTGGCTTTGCTTCTTTACAAATTTAACAAGCCACCAAACTATAATTAAACCAAGTGCAACCATGGCGATTCCAAGAAGCCAAGTAAGCAAAATTCGCTGCGAAGAAATTGTTTCTGCGGCACCACTATCAGCAGGTGCTCCACCACGCGCAATTGTTAAAATAAATGATAGTGTTATTGCTAAAAAGTTGTTAAAGAAATGAATCAATATGCTTGTCCATAGGTTTCTTGTTTCCCAAACGATATATCCAAGCACAAAGCCAAGCAATAGTTGATGAACTGTTTGCTCTGGGTTTCCATGCATAAGCATAAACGCAAAAGCACTGACAGTTATTCCGAGCCACTTGTTTAAGCCCCTAAAACTGTTCAAAAGAACTCCTCTAAACAAAAGTTCCTCACATAGTGCAGGAACTGCACAAACAGTGATTATGTTTAGAAAATATGTCAACACAAAGTGTGGAGTGTTTGTTATTGGGTCTGGGTATTGAATGTAACCAATATAATCAAGCGTGTAACTATAGGCATTTGTTATGTCTGAAAACAGCAAAATGCATGCAGCTGAAATTGCAAGACACAGTCCAACAATCGGCCAATTAACTTTTTTGTTGAGAGTTGTTGCCTCAATAAAATTTTTGTGCCTAAAACACACAACAATCAAACAAATAATAGCAAAAATTGACTCTAGAATAACAGAAAACAGTGCATTTCCCCAAAAATTAACTCGAAAATCTCTAGGGAAAAATCCATAAAAAATGTCAAACACAAAGTTGAGTGCAATAAAAAGAATGCAGGCTATTGCTCCGTCTAAAATGTCAAATTTCTTTTTTGCAGTAAGGTCTTCCATAAAATCTCCTAATTTATTGTTATTGTTTTGCCCACCCTGTTTTGATAAGAAAGCAAAATAAGCACATTTTTTATGTTTGCAAGTTCAAATTCGCCAGCAACGCGCGAATATGCAACCTCGGGTAAATTGCTGTTTTCTGAAATATGCGAAAGAACAACAACTTTTGTTTGAGCCTGAACCATTTTCAGGGCTGCCTCTGCGCACTGATCATTAGACAAATGCCCATGATTTCCGGCAATTCTTTTTTTTAAAACGCTTGGATAACCGCACGAAGCAAGCATATTTTTGTCGTGATTGCACTCTAAGTATACAACCTTGCAACGAGAGAGCATGTCAACTTGGTGGTCGGTTATAATTCCAAGGTCGGTGCAAATGCCAACCGCCCCGCCACCGCAAGAGACAATATAGCTTGCGCAGCTAACGCTATCGTGAAAATTTTCCATGGCATAAACCGCAAAGTCGCCAACAGAAAATTGTTTTTCATATTCAACAAAATGTACAAATTGATGAGCCAAAAGTTCTGAATGTTTTTTTATGATTTCCTTCCAAACAAGTTCGTTCACAAAAATATGCAAACCAGGATTATGTTTAACAAGAATAGCAAGCCCGCCAATGTGGTCGCTATGTTCATGGGTGATTAAAATTGCATCTATGTTTTCAACATTTTCACCAATCTCAGAAAGGTTTTTAGTTAGCAGTTTTATACCAATTCCGCAGTCAACCAAAATTTTTGTGTTTTCGCTTGCAACAAATGTCGAATTTCCTTTGCTTCCCGAAGATAAATTTGTAACTTTCATGCCTGCATTTTATCACACCCACCTTTATGTTGTCAAAATGTTTAGACAATGCTAACAAAGGTTGTGGCAACAACATTTGTGCCTTCAAGCCAGCCAGAAAAGAAACCATCTATGTCTTTATGACAAGTTTTTTTGACAATTTCAATGAAATTTGCACCATTTGCAACCTTAAAGGCGTATGTTTTGCAATATTTTTTGAGGGCTTTAATTAATTTTTCCCTTCCCACAACCTCTCTAAGGCTGTCGAACATGATAACGCCTTTAACATAAATCATGTAGGTATATTCATATTCACTCGAATATTTGTTAACAGGCAAGTTCATTGCAAGGTTAACCTTTCCGTTTAAGCTGCCAATCACATCAACATAAATCATGTAGCTAGCTGTTGCATCTTTAATCATTTCGGCATATGTTTCACCAATGTTGTTTTCCTCAAAAAACAGACATGTGCTATATTCAGCAAGCGCCTCGTCGAGCCATGGCTCACTCACCTGATTGTTCCCAACAAGGCCATACCACCACTGGTGCGCAATTTCGTGAACAATAACTTTGGAAAGTTCATCCGCATCGGTTATTGCGTCGCTAACAATAACTAGGTTTGGATATTCCATGCCACCCTGCAAAAAAGCTGACTTGATTACCACTAAATTGTCATACGGATAGTCGCCAAAATTTTTGCTGAAATAACTAAGTGCAAGAGCTGCAATATTTGCATTTTTGTCTATGTCTGAGTCGCCACTATAGCCAACATAACTCACACTTGTCTTGTTTGCAGAAACCGTTTTAACTATTGATTTGTTAGACAAAACAATTGCAAAATCTCTCACAGCAAGTGCTGAAAATTCTGATGTTTTTTTATCTGTCTCTTGTTCGCTTTGCAAATTTCCTGTGGCATAGCAGTCAAACTCTGGCGGATAAGTTATTTTAACGCTATAGTTGGCGCACTCACTCGCAAATGGGTCGCCTGTTGAATAATATGGGTCTGTCTTCCACTCTCCCGAATAATAGCACACAATAGGATACCAATTTCCAAGGTTAACCGTGCCGTTATAATAGCCCATTCGGTGGGTGCAATTTGGCAAAGTGACAGAATATTCTAAATAAATTTGCGCTCGCCCATTAGGGCTGATTTTTTGATTTATTTTTAATATATCTTGGTCTTGACCAATATATTCAAAATTTGCCGAATCGCCGTTGACATCAACGCGAGATATCTCTATATCTCCAAAACTTTCGCCAAGTGGAAAACAACTTGCCTTATTTAAGTTTGTGTATGGCTTTATAACCGCTTCTTCTCGAAATGCTCTTGCATACAAATGCAGGCAAATGTCTTGAACCTCCACCCCTGTTGAGTTATAAAAATCAATTGTCTGTTTTGCGTGAACAACATAAGCACTATCGAGTTCTGCATCAATTGAATAACTAGTTAAATTTTTGCTTGCCTTTTTAAGCGGAGAACAACCCCAAAAAAGACCAAACACAACACTGAACATAACCGCGCACAAAACAAAACTAACAAAAACAAGCCAAAACTTTTTCTTTGCCATATTTTTCCTCTCACACAAAGTTATGCTAAAGAGCCACGTTATTATTCATTACAAAATACGCAAACTATTTATTTTTGCTTGAAAAATAAGCAAAGTTGGTATATTATTAAATAAGCATAAACAAAGGAGCTAATTATGAAAATATCAGAAATAAAACCTGGAAAAGTTGAATTCCAAGGTTGGATAGAAAACTTAAGAGACAAAAAGAATATGCAATTTGTTGTTATTCGCGACCTGTCTGGAAAAATTCAGGTTACTGTTGTTAAAGCAGAACATCCAGAAATTGCAGAAATCTTTTCTGGCGCAACCTTAGAGAGCACTGTTAAAATTGTTGGTGAGGCAGTTGCAAACGAATTCGTTAAACTTGGAGGAATTGAAATTATTCCTGAATCTGTTGAACTCACAAGTCATGCAGAAGCCTTACCTATTGCAGACGACAGTTCAATTGACCAACGACTAGACTATCGTTGGATTGATCTTAGAAATCCAGCAAGAACACTAATTTTCCAAGTAGAAACAACACTTAACCAAGCAATGCGCCAGTGGTGCATCGACCACGACTTTATTGAAGTTCACACTCCAACACTGATTGGAGCATCTAGCGAAGGCGGCAGCGACGTTTTTGAAGTTAAATATTTCGAAACCAAGGCATATTTAATTCAAAGCCCACAATTTTACAAACAAATGGCAATGGCCGCTGGTTTTGAAAGAGTCTTTATAAACACACCAGTGTTCCGCGCAGAAAAGTCTCACACAAAAAAACACGCAACTGAATTTTCTGGCTTTGACGTTGAAATGAGTTATGTTGAAAGTCAAGAAGATGTTATGAAAGTTGAAGAACAAATTTTGACTTATGCCATTTCAAAAGTTGCAGAAAAACACGGCGCAAAAGTTAAAGAACTCTTGGGCGTCGACATTGTTGTTCCAAAGCTTCCTTTCCCAAGAATTAGCATGAAAGAGGCCTATAAAGTTCTCCGTGATGAACTTCACATGAACATTAAAGATGGCGACGACTTTAACACAGAACAAGAAGTTGCACTTTGCGACTACATGGAAAAGAAAAACGGACATCAGTTCTTCTTTGTTACTGAATATCCTAGCGACAAACGTGCATTCTACACAATGGCAAAACCAGACGATCCTGCCTACTCTAAATCTTATGACCTTTACTTTAAAGATGTCGAGATAACATCTGGCGCTCAAAGAGAACACAGACCTGACGTTCTTAGAAACCAAATTGTTTCTCGCGGAATCGACCCTGCGCCTATGAACGACTATATTAATTTCTTTAAAAATGGCTGTCCACCACATGGTGGTTTCGGACTTGGGCTAGACAGACTGATTATGCTTCTTTTAGACCTTCCTTCAATCAAAGAAGCAATGTATTTGTTCCGCGGTCCAGACAGACTTACTCCATAGTTAAAGGGAAATTTATGATTGTTGTTATTGCATCTGAAAATGAAAGAAAATTGGTTGAAGAACTTGGCTATAATAATTGCAAAGTTATTGTAACCGGAATGGGCGGAATAAATGTTATTCGCGCGCTAAAAGATATTTCTCACGACGAAGAAATTATAAATATTGGTTACGCCGGATCTAACCACCTGCCTATTGGCGAAAGAGTTGTCGTTGGAGTTTCAACACTTCTTCACGAACTATTTAGCTACGACGAAGAGCCAAGCAAAACACTTGACTTTCCAAAATCTAAAATAGTTTGTTACACCTCAACAGATTTTGTGGTTAAAACAAAAATAAAAGAACCTTGTGTTTTCGACATGGAACTTGCATATATCTGCGCAATGTTTAACAGAGTTAAATCAATCAAGGTTATCAGTGACAACTTAGACCTTCACACCTACGAACAGTGTGTTGAAGAATAAACAAAAAAAAACACAGCATGATTGCTGTGTTTTTATTTTTAGTTTTATTCTCCTCTTTCAATCTCTTCGGCTTCAGCCAATGCTTCAGCAATTACACAGTTTGGGTCTTCCCTAGAAGTTTGAGGAAGGTTCTCAAGTTCTGCAATGGCCTGGGCATGTTCAATTTCTATTTCATTTTCAATTTCTTTTGCTAACAATTTGTTGTATACCATGTTATAAGCACAGTTATTTGCAACAAACACATGTGCCATCTCTTCATTTAATGCCCCATGTTCGCCGCCAAGCAATATCACTTGCTCACGGTCATTCAAATAAAAGTGATAAGACAGCCCACCAAGTTGTGCTTTGGAATAAGCATTATCGCTTGTCACAAGCACACAAATGTTTTTTGCTTTTTTTGCATAGTTATAATGAAATTTATCTGAAAAGCCTTCTTTTTTGCCAGTTTCTTCATGATACATTTTCATAGCCAATGCTCTAGCAAAAGAACCATCGCCTTTTGACACATAGTTCCAGTCTTCAATTTGACAATCGTTCAAGCCTTTCTTTTTCAAGTTTTGCATCATCACAACAGGAAGTCTTGCTTTTGAAGTTCTTGGATATGCCAAAACTATCACTGGTTCAAGGTCTAGATTCTCTCTGGCGTGATCAATTAAGATATTCAGCCCTTTAACAGAATCCTTACCAACATTTGCCTTATGCTCAATGACATAATTTTCACTGCTAGTTGTTGAGCCATATTCCTCAATTGAATCTTCTCTATCCCACAGGCATTCATTGCTAGACGATAAATCAATAAAAATGTAAAATTTTTCTTTTTTCATAAAATTAAGCTTATTATCTTCCCAAACATGAACCACTGAGTTCAACTATTGTTTGAGGGATTTTATCTTCTCCATAAGACTTTCTAATTTGTTTTGAAATAACTTTCGCATCTTCAAAAGTTAAATAATCTGTAACAATCAAAACTTGGGCTTTTGCTCTAAGCAAACCATTATAATCAACATATGTGCCGATTTCTTGATAATCTTTGCCAGCAAGCACTGAAATTTCTTCAGCAAGGTTAGAAAGGTCATCAGCAATTGTTTTGCGTGTGCTGATTTTAAAAGCTCCAACCTCTTTTAAGATTTCAACATAGTCATCAAATGCTGACATATAAACCTTAACTCTTTCTTCTGCAGAAAGTGCATTTGCAAACTTGCTGATTTCTTTTTCTAATTTAGCTAATTTTTTAACTGAATCAGAATTTTCTATAATTGCATCAACCAATTTAGTTGTTTTTTGTCTGATATATTCTTGTCTCGACACCAAAAATGTTTCGCCACCATGTTGTTTTCTTCTGTCTTCTTTGATACGTTCTTCTAGTCTTCTTTCCATTTTTTGTCACCTAATTAAAAATTTTCGCGTTCTTGCCAAGGATCATGGCCAAGAAGCTTCTTTATGTCGTCTCTATATTTTGTTCGAGCCTCGTCTAAAAGATGGGCAGGCATTGATTTTGTTAATATGCTATCTTTTGATGCAAATTCAGCATATTGCTCCTTGTCACGAATTGCTTGGTCTTTATATTTGTCATCAAAAACATTCTCATCACTCGTTGTGTTATATCGTTTGTTTTTGGTTAAGAGCAATTCACGATAATAGTGCTTTCTGTTGTGAATAAATTCAAAAAGATAAACAACATCGTTTGGGTTGAATTTGTCTAAATCTGTTCTAACAGATTCATAAAACAATTGAAGTTTTTCATCGTTTTGTTCAACTGTTCCGCCATCCCAAAGTTCATACAAAATGTTGAGATATTCAACATATCTGTTGTTTAAATATTCAAGCATTTCTGTGTTGACTTTCGACTCGTCAAATAATATATATTTCTTTCTCATTTTTCTAGTCTCTTTCAAGGCCAAAATCATCAAGATAAACAGCGAGATATTCTTCCATTTCTGGGTGTCTTTCAACATATCTCTGTATCCATTTTTTTCTTTCTTTTCTTTGACTTTCAACTTTTATTTTATCTTCAGCACTAAGTTCAACCCTTTGATGCTTTGATTGCAACTTACGAGTTCCAACACTCTTTGAGTTTGTTGCTTCGCGAATAAGAGCAATTGCAAAAGCAGACAAAAATCCATCCAAAAATTCCATTTTTGTTTCAGCATCAAGACTCTTTTCTAATTTTGTCCAGCTGTGATAAGAATTTTGTTCTGTAGGATAAGCTTTATATTCTTCATATGCCTGCAAATATGTAGGAAAAATATCGTCTATTTCAAAAGCCCTTACCCAAGATTTTGCAATTTCACAAACCTCTAATTTTTGTGCGTTTGTAACATCTTCGCTAGAAAACTTTTCTGTCATTAAATAAAATCTAAACAAGTGGTCAAATCCTTCGTGAAGAGCCACAATTCTTTCGTAATCGTTCATGTTGTTCACCTCTATTATTATTTTTTATTCTCTTTCTTTTTGTTTCTTTTCTTTGAGCTGATTTAAAACGTCTTTAATGTCTTCTTTTGAAAGATAGTCTTCAACCAAGAAAATTTTTGTTTGCGCAATACAGTGTTTTTCAATTTCTTGAGCAGGGATTAATTTTTGTTTAACTGAAAAAATGTGATCAAAATCCAGCAAACTATCTTTATATAACAGCTTTAATGAACTTTTGCTTACACCTTTTAACAAATCTTTAATGCTTTCCCTAGCTTCAGAAACATCCTCATATCTCTGATTTCTGCTGGCAACAAAATACCTTTCAGCCAAGCCACTAAATTTGCGATTCAAATCATCATACTTAATAATTACCATATTTCTTCTCCCATAAAAAATATATCACTGCCCCTTTTAAAAGTCAATACCCATTTTCTTTAAAAATGATGTACATTTTAGATGCATTAATAAAAATATTATGTTATACTGCAATTAACAAATATGTTCTTTTAGAGGGTTACACAAATGAAAAAATTATTATTTCTTGGCATAAAAGATTTTCTGTTAGCAATTCTCGCGGGCCTTTCGATTTCAATTGGCTGTATAGCGTTTTTAGCCTCAGGAAATAAAATTGTTGGCGCATTATTTTTTGTTATTGGTTTGTTTATGGTTTGCAATTTCAACTTAAACCTGTTTACCGGAAAAGTTTGCTATTCACTCGACAACAAACCAAGTTATATTGCAAAACTTGGCATAATTTGGGTAGGAAACTTTGTTGGTGCTGGTCTCACCGCCGTTGTAGCAAAAGCAACAAGACTCTCTGCTATGCTCGAAACTGCACAAACAATTGCAAACACAAAACTCGACGACAGCCTGCTTAGCCTATTCTTCCTTGGAGTGCTCTGCAACATTTTGATTTATCTCGCTGTTCATGGTTACAAAAATTTTGAACACCCACTCGCAAAAACTTTAGCGCTTGTGTTTGGTGTTTCGGTGTTCGTTTTGGCTGGCTTTGAACACTGCGTCGCAGACATGTTTTACTTCTGTTTTGCAGACGCATGGAGCTGGAGCATGATTGGCAGACTTCTCTTGATAACTCTTGGCAACATTGTTGGTGGACTTCTGCTGCCAGCAACTTTCAAACTGATTGACTGGCTCGGAAAAAAGACAGAATAAAAGGTCACCCACTCGGGTGATTTTTTTTGTTGCAAAAAATATCACTATTGACAAAATGCGGCCTTAGGTTTAGAATATTTGTATAATTTGGAGAAAAATATGGATAAAAAAATTAAAAAATTACTAAAGAAAAAAGTTCCGTTTAGTCACTTTTTTGAGCACAGCAATTGGCAAGTTGAAACAAACGGATCTGACACAATTTTTACAAACCAAAAAGCAAATTATCAAATTAAAAAGCGCAACATGATTTGTTTAGATGAGAATCCCATAAATGGCTGGTATGTTGTTGAGGTTAGAGATTTCTTTTCTAAATATGTAACACTTTATACGCCAGAAATGGATCTTTCGTGCAATCACAAGTTTGATAACATTGAACGCATCAAAAATTCAGGTTGTTTTGTAACCAAAGCGCGCTTAAGCAATGACATTGCAAACTGCTATCAAATTTACAACCCAGATAACAACTCATTTACTTTAGACCTTCAGCACACCTTTCCAACAAAGGCAACAAACATTGAAACCACTGCCCTGCTTGGCTGGGTTAGAGTTAAGTTTTCAGACACACAACTTGAATCAGAGTTCGTAAATCTTGAAACAGGAAGAAGCTTTGGCGCAAAGTTTGAATCTGACTTATATGATTCAATGCTTAAAGAAATACATTTTGACGACCATGAATTGCTCTACGAAACCATAATGAAACACAGAAAATTGGTCAGCAAACCAACTTATCTTGACCTATTTTATTCATCGCCAAAACTTGTGTCTCAGTGCACAGATGTCAGCATTTTGGAAAGTGTGAAAGCAGAAATTCAAACTCTTAAAGACAAACAAACCATCTCTGAAAGCATGTCTGAGCAAATCAAAAAACTAGCTTCAGATATTGAAGTTCACAAAGCAAAAATTACAAACAAAACAGCCGCTGAGCTGGGTGAATAAAAGAAAAACACCACAAATTGTGGTGTTTTTTTGTTACTTTTTTGCTGCCAAAACAAAACTTTTGTCGATTAATTCTTTCAATTTTTGGTCAGAAACCGAACCATCAAGAACAATTGTTATCCAACTCTTTTTGTTCATGTGATAACCTTCAAATATTGTTTTGTTATTTACAGGGCTATCTTCTTCTGGGTTTGTTCGAATGTCAATTACTTCTGCAACCGAGTTGTCATCTATTCCAAGTTTTGATTTTGGCAATTTCATTAGCAGACCAAACCATTTTTTGCTGTCTTGTCTGCGCCAAATTGAATCATCAGGAAATTTCTCCCACAAAAACTCAAGTTCGCTACCATACGTTTTTTTGATGTGGTCAATCACAAATTGCGTTTGGTTCCATTTGAAAATGGTTTTCTCAAAACACTTTCCCCTTATCTTCAAGAGAATTTGCTCGGCAGCAAGCCTAACCTCTCCAACAAATTTTCCTGTTGCGCTTTCTGCATATGCAAGAATATATTCTTCGCCAGAAAACTCGTCAAAAATTTTAACATCAACATCGTTTGTGTTATCAACAATAACACGAATTTTAAACTGGTCATCAAAAAATTTCTCTTCGAAAACCAAGTTTTGTTTATTAGCACAAAAGCCATAGTTTAAAAGTTCACTTTTAATCGGACTATAATTTTTAAAGACATCTGAAAAATACTTGCTCATATTTTTATTATAACGCTTGTTTAAATTGGTGTCTAGCAAAATGAGTGCTTGAAAAATTTGTTGAAAATTAATTATCAATTTTAAAAAAACAATTGACACACGCAAATTAGTTTGCTATTATATATTCGCATTTGTTACAAATGCAACCGTCCTTGGGGGTATAGCTCAGCTGGCTAGAGCACCTGCCTTGCAAGCAGGGGGTCAGCGGTTCGAATCCGCTTACCTCCACCACATATCATAACTTTGTTAACTCAGGGTTATGTTTCAACCCACTATCGTTCCGGCAAGTTGCCGGCTAAAGTTGGTTGTTAGTGCCCCACATGGGGCATTTATAAAATGTGATAACTTTTATCACAGCAACAATAATGGCTTGTAGCTTGAGTCGTTAGTGCATCCACCGTGTTGCCGAGCGATAGCGAACGCCCAGGGTGGTGAAACTTCTCCCTGACGAGCAAAATAGTTTCAAATTAATAATGGCTTGTAGCTTGGGTCGTTAGTGCATCCACCGTGTTGCCGAGCGACCGCGAACGCCCAGGGTGGT
>JAFUSR010000001.1 GCA_017467585.1 Clostridia bacterium | reverse complement strand
CTCCTGCAGTAGACAGCAAACAGGTTTATGAAACAGAAAGCTATGCAAACTTGCTACCTAACTTTGAAACAGTTCTTATCGAAGAGGGCGATACAACTTATTTCTATTCATTTGATGGTTGGTTTGTCGACGAAAACAAGACTGTTGCAGCCGATGGCATAATGCCAAGCAGCAACCTTGTGCTCCATGCAAAACTCACATTCCTTCGCAGTTACACCGTTAAAACCCTTGCAATTTTTGATAACAATCAAAAGGTGTTTGAAGAGAGAATTGAGGTTGGCGCGCAGATTGTTCTTCCAAATTCAATCAAAGTTGACGGAAACACTCAATGGTATACAACAGCTGGCTACACCCTTCAAGTTAGCTTGCCAGAAACAATGCCAAACGAAAACACAATTCTTCACATCAGAAACAGATATAAAGTAACTTACACTTACTATTCAATTTCAAATCACTCATCACTTGGCTCAAACACAAAAACTGAAAACTTATATCAAGGCGAAGCATTTAACTATCCAGCCCAGACAAATGATTATATCGATTATAAGAATTCTTCAAATGTTCTTGATTATAGGCTTTATTACACATTTAATGGTTACAAAAACGGCTCAGAAACTTATGATTCAATGCCAAACCACGATGTGAATTTGACATCTGCTTATTCAACAACACGAAAGAACTATTATACAATTTCATTTGATATGACACTTGATTATATTCCAAAATTATGTGCTATTGGTTGTAGTTATGTTTCAACACCATCAACTCCTGCATCACTTCGACTTCTCGAGGGCAGCGTTGTTGACCTTAAACAAAGTAAATATCAAATTACAGTAAAGATAAAGGCAACAGCAGTTGGTTGGACAAAATACACTTATAAGTCAACCACTTGGGGAACAAGCAAACACTCAGACTACTCTGATGGAGGAGATGGTGTTACATCTTGGACGGTAAGTGGAAATGCAACACTTAAACCTTATTGGAAAAAACAATAGTTAAAAAAACAACTCACAAATCGTGAGTTGTTTTTTTGTGAAGTTTTTAAGATGTGTGTAGCAGTGTGTGTGCTTTTTGAGGAGAAAGGTATCTGCGATATAACCTTTTGACAATTGGGTTGTCTTTTGCGTTTTTGCTTTTGGCGGCTTTTTTTGCGTTTTGAAGCACTGTGGTTCTCCAATCAATATTTTTGTTTGATGGTTGCCCTGGTCCTCCAACACAACCGCCTGTGCAGGCCATAACCTCGATTAAATGATATTTGCATTTTCCTTTTCTTATTTCTTCTAAAAGTGCCGTTGTGTTTGTTACTCCTTGAACTTGAGCAATGAGCAAATCACCATAGCTTGTGTGAGCTAGTTTTTCAACATATTTTTCTTTTTGTCTTGTTTCAAAAGTTGCATCGTCAAACATGTTGCAAACAACTGCCTCGCTAACGCCCCCAGAAGCGCCAAAGCCAGAACCCGCACCGCTATAATTTTTAAACAGGCTGTCAAATTGTGCGTCTTTAAGTGTGGCAAAATCAATGTTGTTGTCTTTGATTATTTTTGCAAGTTCCTTTGTTGTTATGCACGCGTCAACATCATAGCCAACACGTTCGTTATTATTCAAGTTCAGTCTTTCAATTTTTTTTGCAAGACACGGAACAACACTCACCACAAACAGGTCGGTCGAAAGAATTCTAGACTGCTCTGCATAATAGCTGTTAATCATTGCGCCCATCATTTGTTGAGGACTTTTGCAGGTTGAAAGATATGGAGCGAGATCAGGATACATCTTTTTGAAATAGTTCACCCATGCTGGACAACAGCTGGTGAGCAGAGGAAGATTTTTTCCAGAAGCAAGCCTTTCTTCAAATTCTCGACTTTCTTCCATAATTGTGAGGTCTGCTCCAAAGTTCATCGAAAACACAGAGTGCACACCAAGTTTTTTTAGTGCAGCAACAATTTTTTGTTGACAATCTTTTTCAACATTAAATTCTTCGCCAATTCCGGCACGAACAGATGGAGCAACAAATGCAACAACTCTCAGTTTTGGGTTGTTGAGGGCTGTCAAAAAAGTGTTATAGTCGTTTTTAACATTTTCGAGTTCTGGAGAAATAATTTGTCCGCAGTTTTTGCAGATTATGGCATCTGTGCTCTCTGGCGACCCTTGCGCAGGAAAATCTTGCACAAATTCATATCCCTTTTCAGACAAAATATGCTCGCAACTCAAACAATAATCTTTTCTGTTAAGTTTCATAAAACAATTTTACTATTATTTTCAATAAAATTGCAATTAAAAAACACAATTAGAAAAATTTTAGTCAAAAAACGTTGAAACACGCAAAAACTATTCATTTTTAATAAAAAATTATTATTAATTCATAAAAAAACATCAAAAAATAGGTGATTTTTAAATCAATAAATGCTATTATTTAAGTGACAGATAGTGTTTGAGGGCAAAAAATGAGAAAAAAAATACCAGTAATTTTAGATGTTGACACAGGAATTGACGATGGAGTTGCTATAATTTTAGCTGCAAAATGTCCCAAAATTGACATAAAGCTGGTTGTGACTTGTCACGGAAACACAACAATTAAAAACATAACCAAAAACACTCTTTTTATTTTAGAAAAATTAAAACGTTTTGATATTCCTGTTGCAGAGGGAATGGCTTCTCCACTGCTTATTAAGCGTCCACACGTTTCGGCTCATGGAGCCGATGGCTTAGGTGGATACCAATATGAGAACCCAGGCTTTGATCTTTTGAAAGAATCTGCTCTCGAAGCAACTCACAAAATATTGAGCGAGTCTCAAGAAAAAATTACATATATTTGTCTTGCTCCATCAACAAACATTGCAAATCTTTTAAAGGAACATCCTGAGGACGCCGACAAAATTCAAGAAATAGTTATTATGGTCGGCAGCAACGAACCAGTTAAAGATGGCGAAACGCCATATAAAGAATTTAATGCGTCGGTAGACCCTGAGGCACTTTCGCTCGTGCTTGACAGCAAAATAAAAAAGACGATTGTTTCAATGGAAATGGGGCACACAGCATATTTAAATTGGAAAGATGTTTATAAAACTGAAAAGACAAACGCCTTTGGAGAAATGCTGGAAAATATATTCCGTGGATACAAAGACTATCATGTTCGAAACGGAATTGCCACTCACGATGGTTGCACTGTTGCTTATGTTATCGACCCAACAATGTTTGAAACTCGCGAAGGACACATGCAAGTTAGGTTTTTTGAAAAACTTGGTTCTGGTGTTGGAGTTATCGATTATGATAAAACTCCAAATGTAACAATAACCACAAAAATAAACATTAAAAAATTTAAAAAATTATATTTTAAAACTCTAAAAAAGTGCAAAATTTAACAAAAAAATGTATATAATTTATTAAAATATCACCAAAAAGGAGGCAGAAATGGATAAACAAGAATTTTTGACATTTGTTCAAGAGAACATTTTGAGTTTGTTCACTGGCTCTGAAATTGTTGGTGAAGAACCATCGACAAATCGTGATGCGTGCGTTGCTCAAGGTTCTGCAGGTTCGGTTTTAATTAAGTTTAGAAAGAACGATGATTATCGTTTTGTTTTAAAGCGTGTTCAACCATTTAAGCACTTCGAGATTTCTATAATCAAATCTATCATTGAAGAAATGGGAAAAATTTATTCAAACAGGCTTGCTCGTGACTATCGCAGACAGATTGAACACATGATTATTGAAAAGGCCATTTGCAAGTCAATTACAAACAACCACACAACTCTTCAAGATGTTCTTGCAAGCTTGAGCAAATGGAGCATGAGAACCTATGAGGGAACTCACGCAAGTTTTGGTGTTATCATCACAAACAAAAAAGCAAAAGAGACAAACGAAAATTTAAACATTCACAATTTTTTAAACAAAGATTTTTCTGCACTTTTGTCTGATGGTGTTAACACATTTATGCAGGTTTCTGGCGACGGATATCTGCTTGGCTATGTAAATGCGCCAAAACTTTCGAAAGAAGAATATTATGTTCCTTATGAATATTTAAAAATGGCCAGCCTGTGCACTGGCGCCAAAATTGGCGTGTGCTTGCTAGAAGAGGGCGACATTTTGCTGTTTAAAGACAAAATGCTTGCATTTGCAAAGCGTAGTGGAAATTGGACATGCTTTACTCACCAAGTAGTCATTGACAAAATGGCAGATAGGTCAAACGATTTTGAAGAGGTTAGAAAAGCGGTTTATCTTTCTGCGCTAGATACTAGCTTCAAACGTTGCGGCGGATGTATTGTGCATGTTGGTGTCAATGAAAAACTTAATGTTTTGAAGCATATTAACGCCGCAGATGTTTTGCAAGAAGATTGCTACAAACACATTATGGACCAAAACCAAAGCAAACTGTTTTTCGCAGAACTTAACGAGGGTTCTGGTTATGAACCATTTGAAGAGTTTATTAAACAAGAAAAGTGCGCAAAAACAGCCAATCTTCTTAAAATTATCGGTGGAAGAAAATTTCAAGAGCTCGACAGAAAGCTTAGGCTTGAACTTATGGGAATTGATGGCGCAACCATAATTGATCACGACGGAACAATTATTGCTGTTGGAGCCATCATTAAAATTGAAGCAGGAAGCACTGGTGGTGGACGTCTTGCTGCCGCAAAAATGCTTTCTAACTATGGTGTTGCAATCAAGATTTCCAACGATGGCTCAATTCAAGGATTTTCTACCGATAGAAGCAAAATTAGAGTTAAACCACTTTTTGTTATCGGATAAAACTTCAAACAAAAACCAATCAAGGTTGAGTTTGAAGTTTTTATTTTTGCGAAAAAATAATAATTGTAAGGGCTTTTTGCTTGCTTTTGGCGATTATAAACATAAAATTGTTATTAAAATAATTGTGTATTTGAGAAAATTATTATATAATGTCTTTAGATTAATGAACTTATAAGGAGAGTTTTATTATGACAGAAGGAACAATATCACTTATCATAATTGGCCTATTTCTAGTTGTGCTTCTTGCTGGCTTTTTGTTTGGACTATGGCGTGGTCTTAACAAAAGTTTGGTTAGAATGCTTTTAGTGATAGCCTCAGCTGTTGCTGCCTTTTTCTTGGCACCAGTTATAACAAAGTGGATAATCAATTTAGACATTTCTAACTTTGGAATTAATGTTGGAGGTGTTAGAATTGCCAACCTTGGCGAACTTTTAAGGGCACTTCTTAAAGATGTTCCATATATAGCAGATCTTGAGGGAACTCAAGCTTTTGACACAATTATGCAGGTTATTCCTCAAATGATAGCAAACGTTGTGATGTTTGTTGTTCTTTTCTATTTGATAAGACTTGTAACAATGATCATATATTGGATTATTGCGGGAATTGCATTCAGCAAAAAGAAAACAGAAGGCAAAAACAAACTTCGTCTTTGCGGAAGCCTTGTTGGTGCAGTTCAAGGACTTTTAATCTTTTTGGTTTTGCTTGTTCCAGTTGCAGGAACAATCAACATTTTGGGCGAAGTTGAAAGAATTGTAACAACAACAGAGTCTTCATCTTCTTCAACAACAGCTGCAAGCATTGGCGACAGCTATAATGTTTTGCTTGCTGATGAAGATCCAGAAGATGGTGAGGCTGCCGAAGGACAATCTGAAGAAGACTCAAAAATTGTTACTGCACTCAAAAAGGTTAACGAAATTATTGATATTTATAAAAACACATGGGTTGGCAAATTCATCAGTGGTGTAAAACTTGATGTTGTTTGTGATGGTGTGTTTACAAAACTTTCAACCATTGAACAGAACGGCGAAAAATATGTTTTGAAGGAAGAAATGAACTCTGTTGCTTATCTCTATACCGATGTTAAAGATATTCGCGACCTTGGTGGCTTAGATTTTGAAAAATCAGAGACACTTGATGTTCTTCAAAACCTCATCAACCATGCGTATAAGAGTAAACTTACTTCAAACATAATAAACGAACTTGTTCCAAAGGCTGCCGAAGCATGGACAACTCCAGACTCTGAAGACGAAAGTGGCTACAAGAGATTTTTGGGCATTGCTCGTCCATCAATCAAAGGCTTTGATGGGGTTCTTGAAAAACTTTTAGAAAAATTTAACACAGAAGAAGGCTTGCAAGAAACCCTTAACAGCACAGTTGCGATGGTTAAATCGCTCATCTCAACTGCTAACAAACTTTCTGGAGACGAAATTAAAACACTCAACCCTGAGGCAATCGGAGACCTTTTGACAGAACTTTCTGAAGACCCAGCAGTGTTTGAACTTGCAAAAGATGTTATTGTTACACAAATTGACGAAATTTCTGAAACAATTTTCCCAAAACCAGAAACAGAGGGCGACCCTGATGACAATGCTGCTTATAGAAACATTGTAACAGAAGTTGTTTCTCAAGTTCTTGGTCATGACTATGAAGAAGACACAAATGCAGACATCAAAAACGAAATAACGGTTGTTACAACAGCTCTCGACCTTGCAGACAAACTCACAGATTCTGAAAAAGAGGTAACTCAAGAAGATGTTAATGCTGTTGTTGGAGCTCTTAACGATTCGACAGTTCTTTTGGATGTGCTTTCTGCAACAGACGACGATGAGGAACAAACAAGTGCAATCACTCAAGAAATTCAAAAGCAATTAGACAATCAAGACACAGTAACAAAAGAAGCAATTGAAAACATGATTAACACTGCTATTAACAACCTTGAAGATGATGCAAACGCTCAAAAGCTTCGCGAAATCTTCTTTGGGCTTAGCGCATAATTGTTGAATTCAAACAAAATAAAAACCTTGGAATTTCCAAGGTTTTTTTACTTTTCTAAATAAGTCAATCAAATTAAAAATGGATCGTCTTTTAAAGCCTGCTCAATGTCGCCAGAAATGGCGTTTAAATCGGTTATGAGAGTTTGTTTGTCTGCTGTTAAAAAGGTTGGATTAACGGCAATTATGGCGTCGATGTCTTCAATTGGAAAACCGCGCTTAACAACTTCTGAAATGTTATCAAATGCAAAATCAAAATCGATGTCAACAAGAGCAGGGCAAACGCTGATTAAGTTTTCAATGTCTTCTGGTTTGAAACCAAGTGAGACTAAATAATATTTTAATCTATCGTCTAATTCTTCCATTTTTTATTCCTTTTCGTAACCGCTAATGTCATAAGTCCATTCAGTAGAATTGTAGTCATTAATGAGATATGTATAGGTGTAATATTCTTGTGCTTCTTCAGCCTCACCATTGTTATTGCCAGCAACAGCTTTTATTTCTTCTTGGTTTAACTCAACAAGATTTTTTCTGTTGAGGTTAAATTTTTCTTGTTCAGCACGCATTGCTTCTTCGTTTAGTGGATATTCAGAAACAAGAGATTTATAGACAAAGCCATTAACTTCATGGTCGTGATAACAGCTTCTGCCAGTTCTTTTGTAGAATTCTGATTCAGTTGCATAGAGAAGAGAACGTGGATATCTTGGGTGGTCGTGCAAGAAACGAGCTCTTGCATATAACTTTTGTTCGTGAATCATAAACTTTCCGTTTAAAAACACTTCTCTTGAAAGCCCAAAGTTGCGGCAGATGATATATCTTGCCTTAACCTTGTTAACAGGGGCAGCCAAAACTTTAAGGTTTTGGCCAATGGTTATATCGCCAAATCCGAGTTCGTTAAGTTTTGAGATTTTAACTTGAACGCTGCCTTTCTTTTCTGGGTTAATGTCGAGCCCAACAAAAATAGGAAAGCTATAAATTTGAGAAACAAGTTCTGCATCAGAAAGTTTAAAGCGTTTTTTATAGAAAGCCAATTTGCTTTGAATGCTCTTTGAGTTTTCTTGGTCAACAGAATAGTGCAACAATCCAGGCCAACGAGAAATGAAAGCGCGCAAGCCTTCTTCTGTGGTATAGTTTTCTGTAGAAACAATCTTGTGGTTTTTGTCATAAACAGTGTGTGCAGGGTTTGGTTTGTCTTTAAAGACGAATTCAGATTGAGTTCTCCAAAAATCTAAACGCTTTTCAATTTCGTCGGAAGAAATGCTGAGCACGTTTGGATATTTATATAAGATTTTTCCAACGGTGGCATTGTCTTGAATTTTGTTTTCGATTGAGATAATAACTTTTCTTGCGTTGCTCTCGTCATATAGTTCATATTCATAAAGCTTGTGTGCAACAAGAAGTGATGATGCTGGTTTTAAACCATATTTTTCAAAAAACTTGAGTTTAACATCAAGTGAGTTGTTGTTTGCTGGGTTTGGCTCAAGCAAAAACAGCTCTGGGGCTCTGACCAAAATTGTGGCAATTCTCTTGTCGTCAAGGCCGATAGATTTTAAATATTTAATGTTTTCTACAACTCTTTTTTTATAGGCTTTTGAAAGGTTGTTTTCAATTTTTTTGTCAAAAGTTGTCTTCCATTCGCGATCAGTGCTTTTAACATAATATTCTTTAACAAAGTCTAACATAAATTTCTCCAATAAAATTGTTATCATAAAAATTATATAATCAAAACTTTTTGATGTCAATAGTGGTTATAAAAATAAGTTGATAAAAGTAAAAAAAATAACAAAAAAGCAGACCAAACAAGTCTGCTTTTTGTTGTGGTACGCCCGAGAGGTAATTTCATACCTTCGCAAGTTCATATTACACAGCACGCCAGTGGCTTAGGAATTCACGCCACTTGCTAATGTTTCTATTGCTGCGGCCGAACAAGCTTTTTTGTTTCACAAAAAACTGTTCTGCTCACCTTTCACGGCAACCAAAACATAAAAAAATGGGCGATAATGCCCATTTTTTATGATGGTACGCCCGAGAGGATTCGAACCTCCGACCCCCGGTTTCGTAGACCGATACTCTATCCAGCTGAGCTACGAGCGCACAAGATGCTAAAAATAGTTCGGTTGACAAGAGGGGTTATCTTCAACCACTACTTAAAGCAAAAGTAGTATACAACACTTTTTGAAAATTGTAAACTACTTTTAAAAATTTTGTTATTTATTGTTCGCTATTGTCGCTCTTACTATATTTTTCAATAAGTTCATCGGCGGAAAGCAATTTGTCAAACACAAAGCCCTGAACGGCTGTTACTCCAAGCTCTGAAATTATTTCTAGTTCAGATTGCGTTTCAACATGTTCGGCAATTGTTGAAATGCCGCGCTCTTTGCAAATTTTTATGGTGTTACGCACAAAGTTAAGGTGTTTTTTGTTTTTCTTTTTATCAATTCCGATAATTATAGAACCAGAAAATTTTAAAACATCAAATGGAAGCCTGTTAACAACTTTATGGTCTGAATAGCCCGAGCCAAAGTCGTCAAGATAAAATCTCATGCCTCGCTTTTTGTAATATTGCATTGTCTCTGGATTGATTTTTTTGAGCCCATAAAATTCAACAAGCTCAAGGGCAATGTTTTTTCTTGCAAGAGTATTTTTGTCGATAATGTCAATAAGTTGGTCACAAACTTTTTCATTAAGGAATTGAGGATTTAAGTTATATGAAACAATAAAATCTGTGTCAATTTCTTTTTTAAATTTTGCCGCATCGGCTGCAACCCGTTTAAAGGCTTCAATAGACAACCATTCTTCTAGGTTATAATAGTTTGCAATGGCAAAGAGCACAAATGGATTGATTTTAATTCTCTCTCCATCAAGTGTTACAAAAAGCCTAAAAAGCGCCTCAGCACCAACAATTTTTCCGTTGGTGAAGATGTGTGGCTGATATAAAATTTGAAAATTATTTGCTTTAAGTTCTTTATGAATTAATTGTTTTATTAATTCAAAAAGGGCTAAATTTTTATGAATAAGTTTGTGAATTTTGACATCATCATCAAGTGCAATAATTTTATCTTGCAGTTTTAAATATTTATTTATTATGGCTTTCATCGCAAAAAGTATAACATTCCCCCCCCCTTAGTGTCAAACAAAAAATTAATCGAAAAATAGACAAATTAAAACTTTTGTGATATTATTTTATCAGATGTTTTAGAAGGAGAATGTTTATGAGAAAATTAATTGTTAAAAGATGTTTAAAGTGTGGTGCAACTGTTGAAATTTTAAAAGATTGCAAGTGCAAAAATTGTGGAATTCAGTGTTGCAATCAGTCAATGGTTGAGTTAAAGCCAAACACAAGTGATGGGGCGGCTGAAAAACACTTGCCGGTTTATGAAGTTGTTGGAGAATATGTTGTTGTCACCGTTCCACATGTTATGACAGAAGAACACTACATAGAATATGTTGCAATCTCTTGCGACAAAGTTTCAGCAAAAAAGTTTTTTAAACCAGGCGACGTGGCAAAGGCAATTTTTCCATATATCAAAGGCAGCAAACTTTATTCGCACTGCAACAAACATGGAATTTGGTCTATAGATGTAAAATAAACTGTTGACAAATCAATTATAAAAATATAAAATGTAATCATCCATAAAGAGTGGCCGAGGGACAGACCCAACGACGCCACAGCAACCTACCTTTTGGCAAGGTGCTAAAGTCTGATTCGATGGGAAACAAAAAAGTGAAAAACAAAGTCTCATCGAAGTCGATGGGATTTTTCTTTTGGAATAAAACAAAAAAGGAACAAAAGATATGAAAAAATTAATCACTAGCGAAAGCGTTAACATGGGGCATCCGGACAAGACATGCGACATTATTGCAGACTCTTTTTTAGATGAAGCGCTGAGAGGGGACCCAAACAGCCAAATGGCAGTTGAGTGCGCCATTAAAAACAACAAACTTTTTATTTATGGCGAGGCAACAACAAAGGCTAAAATAGATTATGACAAATTGGCGCGAGAGGTGCTTTCTGATGTTGGCTATAATTCAACAGATTTTGAAATAATAAAAGAACTCAGCGAACAGTCGCCAGACATCAATCAGGCAGTTGTAAAAAGCGAACTTGCTGCAAACGACCAAGGCATGGTTTATGGCTATGCAACAAACGAAACGGAGGAGTTTATGCCTTTGCCAATTTTGCTTGCCCACAAACTGATGAAAAAATATGATGAGTTTCGCAGACAAAACAAAAACTACTTTGCAGACGCAAAGGCACAAGTTACAATTGAATATGATGGCGACAAACCAAAGAGAATCGACACAGTGTTGATTTCTGTTTCTCACAGTTGCAACTTGTCTCTTGGCGAAATTCAATCGACAATAAAAACAGATGTTATAGACCAAGTTTTAAGTGCTTATGCAAAATTTGCAAAAGGCACCAAACTTATTATTAACCCAAGTGGAAAGTTCACAATTTGGGGAAGCTTTGGCGACAGTGGTTGTGTTGGCAGAAAAATTGTTGTTGACACCTATGGCGGAGTTGGCAGAGTTGGTGGCGGTTGTTTTAGTTCAAAAAACGCAACAAAGGTTGACCGCAGCGCTGCATATTATGCCCGCTATGTTGCAAAAAACATAGTGGCGCATGGATTTGCAAATAGGTGTGAAATTCAAGTTAGCTATGCAATTGGAATGACAGAGCCTGTTTCACTTTATATCGAAACTTTTGGCACAGAAAAAGTGGAACTTTCAAAAATATATGATTATGTGAACAAAAACTTTAGTTTTCGCCCACAAAATATCATTGATGAACTTGGGCTGCTCAGACCAATTTTTAAACAAACTGCTTGTTTTGGGCACTTTGGCAGAAATGAATTTCCGTGGGAGAAAATAAAAGAATTGCAAAATCAATTTTAATGTGATATATTACAATTGTTAAACAATTGTGGAGTGAAGGGCGTGAAAAAACTAACAACAAGAAAAATTATTCTTTATTTGCTTATTTTGTGTGCTGCTGTTGGCTTAACGCTATTTATTGTTGGCAGTGTTCAACTTTCAAAAAATATAAGCGAAGCCAATGCACAATATCAACAAGAATATGCGCAATATGAAGAAGACTATTCAGATTGGTATCACAGGTGGTGGGATTTGCACACTGCTAGTGTGTCGGAAATGCCAAATAAACCAACAAAAAAGTTCACTGCTCCGCCAGCAATATTTTTTGTTGGATTAGGGCTGATGGTTGTTGGCACACTCGCAAGCGTTTTAACCTATGTAACATCTCCAGAAGCTGTGGCACGAAGCATTGAAAGACAAAAAAAATTCGAAGAAACTTTAACAGCAGAATTAAAAGAAAAGGGAATAGAGGCTGACTTGCAACAACGAACTATAACAAACAAAGAGGCAACTAAAGTCTGCAAATATTGTGGTTCAGAAAACCCACAAGCCTCAACAAAATGTGCTTCTTGTGGAGCCAACCTTTCAAGCAAAAAATAAATAGAAATTTAAAAAAGCGGTGAACTTCACCGCTTTTTTATTTTGTTTATTTGTTTGTGTCTTCAAGATGCTTAGATTTTCTGCTTTGTTTTTTTGCAAAGTCGCTGGCTTGTTTTTCATCAACCTTTCCGGACTTATTTTCAAACTCTTCTGGCTGATTTATTGTAACTTGTGGGAAAGGTATGCTGATGTTGTTTTCGTCGAAAATTAGTTTGATTTCGCGGTTGAGCGCACGTTGCACAACATAATAGTCACTTTCTTTAACTGTTGCAATAAAGAGAAGGTTAACAGAAGAATCTCCAAGGCTGTCAACACCCTTATAATATGGTCCATCAACAATTTCCGGAATTGCCTTTTTAATTCTTTCAATGTTGTTTTTTATAACAAGTTCAACTCGAGGAATAGATTCGCGATAGTCAACAGCAACAACACATGTTGTTACTGACAGTTCTTTTGACTGGTTGATGATTGAAGCGATTTGGCTGTTGTTAACAATTTTGATGTTTCCTTGCCAGTCGATAACCTTTGTTGTGCGAATGCCAATTTCGTCAACAGTTCCTCTCCAGCCATCAATTATAACAATGTCGCCAACCTGAAATTCTCCTTCAAAAACAATAAACATTCCGGCAATGATGTCGGCAATAAGGCTTTGCGCACCAAGACCAACAACAAGTGTCAACAGTCCTGCGCTTGCAAGAAGTGTTGCTGTGTCAACGCCCCAAGCACCAAGAATCCAAAGCAGGGCAACGATTGCAATTAAATATTTAATAAAACTGTTTAAAAGTTTGACAATTGTTGCTTTTCGAGGAGTTCTTGCAAGAATTCTTTTTAAAAGCCAACGAATAGTTATGTTTAAAATCCAAGCAATTGTGAAAATTTGAATTGTTTTTAAAAGTGCTGGAATTTTGTTATATATCCAAGAAATTGTTGCATTTGGACTGATTGTCTTGTTAAAGACAGAGTTCTCTCCAAAAATGTGATAGTCTAAAACATAAATTGCAATTGTTATTGCTGCAAGCAGCGATATTGTGATTATTTTTCCTACGTTAATTTTCTTTATTTTTTTATCCATTATTATTTTCTCCTGTTGGGTTATCTGCTGTTCCAGAGCCACTTTGATTTTGTTCGTTTGGTGATTGGTCGCCGCCAGAATCGTCATAATATTCATCTTCTTGGTTAACCGTTCTCAGTTTTGTTGATGTCAAAACCGTTGAACCCTTTTTAACCAAAAGGGTATAGGTCATGTTAGTTTGAAGATTTTCAAAAACCCCTTGAAACTCTGGTTCTTCAACTTTTTGAGATCTGTTTGTAAAATCGTTGTGAAGAACAACATAAACATCGTCGCCCGGGTTATAACCTTCGAGGGTTAAAAAATATGCCACCCCAGATTCGTAGGCATAAACTTCTTGAAATTTTGCTGTTATGGTTGGTTTTTTGGTTAGTGCACCAACACCAACAACACCCAAAACAGTGGCAGAAACCATTGTGGCAAATGTTGTGATTAGTTTTGATATGTCTTGTGCTTTGTTTTTCTTTGCCGATTTATGTTTTAAGTCGTTTTCGGTTTTTGGCTGAGATTGAATTGATATTTTGTTTGGGGCATAAAAAAAGGTAGCACCAGTGTTTTTGCTGTGATAGTTATCTGAGTTTTTTGCACCCTCATTAAATTCGCCAGAAACTTTCATAAAAATCCCTTATGAATTTAGTATAGCATATAAATGATAAATATTAAATATATAAATCAAATTTTTAAAAATAATTTTTAACGAGGTTCAATTTTAAAAGTGAACTGCTTTTTGCCAATGTTATTATACCATTTCTCTTCTTCTACATTTTTGGTAAAAGTTACGAAGCAGCCTTTTCATGTAGACAAAAATACCATAAAAAACCTCTATTGACGTTCAATAGAGGTTTTTTGTTGGCGGAAGGGGCAAGATTTGAACTTGTGGAGGCCTTGCGACCTCGGCCGCTTTCCAAGCGACTGCATTAAACCGCTCTGCCACCCTTCCGTGCAGAGCAATTATATCACATGTTGTGGCCGCCGACAAGAGATTGTTTGCTAATTAATCGCTCAACAATTTGAACGGCATTGAGTGCTGCGCCTTTTCTAAGATTGTTCATGCACAAAAACAAGTTAATTGTGTTTTTGCACGATTTGTCTTGGCGAATTCTGCCAACCAAAATGTCGTCGGTGTTGTTTGCAATGCTTGGCATTGGATATAGTTGAGTTTCGGTGTTGTCGGTTAGGCATATTCCGCGCTCGCAGCTTAAAATTTCTCGCAATTTTTTGTTGCTGAGTGGTTTGCTTAGTTCAATGTTAACACTTTCGCTGTGACAATTTGAAATGGGAACTCTCACACATGTTGCGGAAACTTGCAAGTTTGGTTCGTGCAAAATTTTTTTTAGCTCAAAAATCATTTTATCTTCTTCAAAAGTGTTTCCATTTGCCAAAAATTTGTCTATTTGAGGAATTAGGTTGTCCGTTATTTTGTGTGGCAACTTGTTGCTTGTTGAATTTTCAAGGTCGTCGAGGGCCTTCTTTCCGGCGCCACTCACTGCTTGATAGGTTGAAACCACAACACGTTTTATTTTTACGTGTTTTGCTATTGCAAAAAGTGGCAGAGCGAGGGCAATTGTTGAGCAATTGGGGTTGGCAATAATTTTTGAACAGCCAACATCATCCATGTTAATTTCTGGAACAACCAGAGGAATATTTTTAAACCTGCGAAAGGCAGAAGAATTGTCAACGACGGTTGCACCAAGCTTTACAAATTTTTTTGCCCACGTTTTGCTCACAATGCTTCCGGCAGAAAAAATGGCATAATCAGCCGGTTCAATAGAGTTGTTGTCAAGAGCCATAACGCGTGCAAATTTGCTGCCCACGTTCAAAATTTTGCCTTCAGAGCGGCTGCTGGCGTAAAAATTAAAGTCGCAAAATTTGTCAAATTGTTTTTCTTCTAAAATTTTTAAAATTTCACGACCTACAAGGCCAGTGGCTCCAACAATGGCAATTTTCATAAAGGTCTCCCTAACAAAAGTTTTTAATTGCACTTTCTGTGCTCATGTCAAGAAGGTCGAGTGCGGAGAAATGTAGTGGCAAAAACGCACCAGCACCATACTTCCTTTTTAGATAGTCAAAAACTCTAACATAACTCAAAATTATTTTCGCTGTAAATTTTGGATTGGATTTCATTTTGCAAAAGAACTCCAAAAGTTCATTATTTTTGTTTCCACAAACAATGCGACCGGCGTGACAGAAATTTTTAATTTTTGTCAGTTTGCGTTTGCTCACAAATGTCACTTTCACGCATTGTCCTGCAAAATAGTTGGGAATGCTTTTAATGCTTTGCGCAACTTGGTTTTTGTTTGCCCCAAGTTTCAAAACCACAAAAACATGGCGTTTGTGACTATTTTTGGCATAATTTTTGTCATATTTTGCGTTTTTTTGCGCTTTTTTGCTTGGAATTGTAATGGAAATTGCGTCGAGAACACCATCAACGCTTCTTGCCGCTTGACTGTGTCCAAGGCTGATTCCTTTTCCCCAAAATGTTGTTGGTTGCTTGTTGAGTGTTGCAAAAAAGTTTGCGCGAATTGTGCTCATCAACCCCGGGTCCCACCCAGAGCAAACAATGGCGGTGTGTCCGCTTGCGCATGCCACTTTGTTCACTGAGCAATAATGCTCAAAAATTTTCTCGTGTGTGTCAAATGTGTTGATGATGTCGAAATGACTAACATATTTTGTTGCATCACTCATCATGTCGGTTGCGCTGCCCGAGCAGAGCACCAAAAGGTCAATTTTTTGACTAAAATTTTCAAGTTCATCAGCATGATAGATTGGTGAACCAATTTCAGACAAAACATTGCGCTTGCTAAAAACACCAACAAGGTTTATGTTTGAAAGCGCGGATAATTCTTTTTCAACGGCTTTTCCCAAATTTCCATATCCAACAACAGCAACATTTAATTTGTTCATATATTCTCCAAATAGTCTTTAATTTTTTTAACCGCGCCATGTGCAAAAACATCGTAGTTTGTCACACGATGCGAAATGGTTACAATTTCGCCATCAAATAACAACTCAACTGAGTGATAGCCAAGGTTCTCCCCAAATCTTGAGGACAAAACCTCAACATTGTCAGTCAGTTTCACGCAAGAGTTTTTGAGCAAGAGGGCAGTCCCGCTCGGTGCGTCTTTTTTGCGTGAGTGATGTCTCTCAAAAATTGAAATTTGTTTTACATGGCTCACAGAGTCAATCAAATTTAAAATAAGATTTATCCCTGAAGACAGGTTGTAACAAATTTCAATGTGTGTTTGATTTTTTAGTCTTTCAATTTCAAGCAGTTCGCCTTGTGTGTGTCCGGTGCAACAGATGAGCAGAGGCATCTTTTTTTGAGCGCAAAATTTGGCAGTCAAAAGGCTTGAAGAATGCTCGCTTGCGTCAACAACAAAATCAAAAAGTGCACCACAATTTTCCAAATTTTTGGTGTTTTTATCAAAAATTTCAGTCAAAAAGCCCTCATTTTGCAAAAATTGTGCAATTTTTGAGCCCAGCTTTCCATTTCCACCAACAACTGCAATCAACTTTTTGTTCATGTTTATATGCTATGCAATGTCACAGTTTTTTGTTAAAGCGGTCTTGACAATCTATTTTGTTAATTCTATAATAAATATAGAAGGAAAGAATTGTGAAAATAATAACTCAAAAAGTATTGACTGAAATAATGTCTGGCCGCGACTTAGAAGACCCAAAAGAACAATGGCTTTTGTTTTCTTCAATGCGAAGAATAGGCAAAGACAGGTGGGTGTATTTTGTTCCAGACACAATAGATGAATATGAGAAAGATTCAATTTCGCTTTGCAAAATGACAAATGTAGAATATTTTCTAGTCTATGCTAATGACGCATCAAAGTGGAACAGACAGAAATTTTCAAATTATGATGCAGCAAAAGGCAAGGTTTTTGTTTTGCTTGAAAATCATGAACAAAAATCACACATAATTTTTGCAACAACAAATTCAAAACTCGCAAAGAATTTGCTTTTGATGGTAAACGAGATAACAAAACCAGAAGGTGTTACATTTTCAGTTCAAGAAGTGTGGGTAAACAGCAAGTCAAAAAGTGACATATTGAGAGAAGTTGGCACATTAGGAGCAGGTAGAGGATTTTCTAGATAAAAAAAACACGGTTGAGTTGCCGTGTTTTTTTATTTGTTAAAACAATGGTTGCTCCATGTTTTTGTTTGCGGGAAGCCCCAAAAGTTTGAGTGCTGTTGGCGCAACATTTGCGAGTTTTCCTGTTTTTAATTTAACATTTTTATAGCGCTCTGACACGAGCACAAATGGAACAGGGTTTGTTGTGTGCTGGGTTAAGATGTTGCCGTTTTTGTCTATCATTTCTTCACAGTTTCCGTGGTCGGCTGTTATTATCATTTCTCCACCACAGGCAAGAGTTGCTTCGGCCATTCTTTTTATGCAGTTGTCGGTTGTTTCGATAGATTTTATTGCCTGCTGCAAATTTCCGGTGTGGCCGAGCATGTCTGGGTTTGAAATGTTAACCAAAATAAAGTCATATTTTTTGCTATTAATAGCGTCGACAACGGCGTCGGTTATTTCTGGCGCACGCATGTTAGGAACTTCTGAATAATCTTTCACATTATAGCTGTCGATAAGTTTTCTGTCTTCTCCAGGATAGGCTTTTTCGATGCCTCCATTAAAGAAAAATGTAACGTGCGCATATTTTGTAGTTTCTGAGGTGTGAAATTGTTTCATGCCGTTTTTGCTGATAATAGCGCTAAGGTTGTCAGAAATTACTTCTGGTGGATATGCAATTAAAACATCTTTAAAGTCTGCAGAATATTCTGTCATGCAACAATACGCAAGATTTTTAAAATGCTCATGATCAAATTTGTCAAAATTCTTTTGAGAAAGAGCATTTGTTATTTCTCTAGCACGGTCTGTGCGGTAGTTAAAAAAGATAACTCCATCGCCATCACGAATAAGTGCGTTCTCAACAATTATGCTAGGCTCAACAAATTCGTCGTAGATGCCGTGAGCATAGCTGTCTTTCATGCAGTCTTCAGCAGAAGAATAGTGGTGGTCGGCTTTTCCGTAAACAAGCATGTCGTAAGAAAGTTTAATTCTGTCCCACCTGTTCTCGCGATCCATTGTGTAAACACGGCCGGCAATTGTTGCAATTTTTGCCTTACCTTTAATGTGATTGTCTAGTTCTGCAAGATAAGCAATTCCGCTGTCGCGCAATGTGTCTCTTCCGTCGGTTATGGCGTGAATAAACACATTTTTAACACCTTCTTTAGCGGCCAAGTCAACCAGCGCCTTGAGGTGGTTTATGTGAGAGTGAATGCCTCCTGGCGACACAAGCCCCATGAGGTGAAGAGCAGAGTTATTTTTTTTGACATGGTTTATTGTTTTTAAAAATGCTGGGTTAGAAAAGAATTTTCCACTTGATATTTCATTGTTTATTTTTGGCAGGTCCTGAAAGACAACTCTTCCAGCACCCAAATTTAAGTGGCCAACTTCGCTGTTGCCCATTTGCCCTTCGGGCAAGCCAACATCGAGTCCGCTTGCGCTAAGCGAAGTGGTTGGAAATTCTTTTTGAAGTTTAGATAAGAAAGGTGTGCCCTGAAGTTTTACGGCGTTTCCTTTTGTGTTGTGGTTTATTCCAAAACCATCTAAGATGCAAAGTGTTAACATATTTTTTCTCCTGCAATTAATTTTAATAAAAAGTTAAATGCAATGTCAAATTTATGCAAACAAAAAACAGGCAACTTGCCTGTTTTATTTTGAAAATTCTAGCGATTTTAGTTGATGCAGATATTTTTGTTTAAACCTTTCTTTGACTTTTGCTGGCAAAAGAATAAAGTTTTTTGCATTCAGTTCAATGCTATATTTTTTTGCTATATCGTTGATGTGCATGCTAAGCAACATAAATTCTTTGTTTATGTGTCTTTCTTTAATCTTGTCATATTCAACATATGGTTCATGAGTCCATGGTTGTTGCAACTGTTCAAAATCTGGTGTAGAAAAGTTTATCTTTGTTCCGTCAGAGTCTTTTAGAACCTTTGGAATTGTTGAGACAATGGTAATGCGGTCGTGATAGTTGTTATTTACGTAAGTATAGTGATATATGTCGTCAATTGTAAACTCATTTACGTGTGATGTGTCGCATTTCATATATGTCATTGTTCTAAAGATGGTTGAATAATCACAAATTAGCCCGTCGTGGAGAATTGATTCGCCGGTTTTGACAATGTTACACGACTTGTCATCACTTATGTTATGGCAAAAAATGTTTGCTGCGCTATCTATATTTTTAGGAACCACAGAATTAAACAAAAACATTATGTCGCTTTTCATTTCTTCTGGAGAATTATAATCAATTGTAACATAGCAATCTTGTTGGTTCATCAGTTGGGGTTGAATTGTGAACACTTCGTGCATGTCTTTACATTTCTTTTTCATAGCACTAATATTCTATCACTAAAACTCTTTAAATTCAATACCAAACTAACAAAAACACACAAAAAAGCCTGTCTTTTTGACAGGCTTCTTGTTTTTAAAGTTGATTTAAAATGTCTTCACGTTTTTTGTTATATTCTTCTTCAGAAATAAGCTTTTTGTCGTAAAGGTCTTTAATTTTTGCAAGTTTTTGTTCTGGTGTTTCAACTTCTTCTTTAGGTTGTTGGTTTGTTTTTTGAAGAACGAGTTCTTCTGTCATTGCCTTAACTCTGCGATTTTCAATTGATTTTATAATTGCATTTGAAATGAGACAATAAACAACAGCAAGAACAAATAGTGCAATCATAAATGCATGTCCTAAAACTCCTAGAGCTTCAGTGTTGACACTTATAGGATTAGAAGCTGTTGGGTTGATGTTGATGCAGAAGAGCAAATATGAAAGATAAAAGTCAACAAACACATAACTTAAATAAGAGATGGCCTGAATGATAATCATTGTCTTTCCGCATTTAATAACAACATTTCCAACAAATGTTGCGACCATAAGTTGAAGAGAAACCAGTATTGTTATTTTGAGCATTTGTGCAAACCATAATGCTAAGTCAGCATTATGTGCGCCAATAATAACAACTATCATCCAAAGAGAGATGAGCCACAAGATAACACAAATTCCGATAAATGATGCGAAAATTATTGACACTTTTTTATATTCATTCTTTTCAATTCTTCTTATCCAAGGAAGCGAAGAGATAAGACCTAAACTTAAAATTGCAATTGTTGCAATGGCTCCCCATAGATAGGCATTCAAGTTCCATTTTAAAACTAGCGAAAAGATGATAATAGCAAACGCTGCAAACACACCAACAAATGCGGCAGTAGAAAGCGCCCTATAGAGTTTTCCATGTCCTATGCCAGCAAGATTTTTTTCTTGACTATTTTCCATAATAATCTCCTTTAAAATATTTTAGTATTATTATATTATCATAATTATATTGCCAAAAGCAAACAATTTATGCCCAAATAAAAGTTATCAAAAAAACAGCCGGTTGGCTGTTTTTTAATCATTTTCTGGTTCTGTGTAAAATTTGTCTGAAGACAGAAGCCACTGAAGTTCCTGAAGTTCCATTGTTAAGCGTTCTTTTTCTTTTGCATCAAGTTTCCCCATCATAGCAATTTGAATGTCGGCAATTCTGTTTTTAATATGAGATTCTTCCCATGTGTTAATGTCATATGGATCGTATTCAACATTTATTCTTTTATAACCATAGTTTGGTGCTGAGCTCTGAGAATAACCATAATAAACATCATCTGTTTTGCCAAATAATGCATTATAAGCATTGATTTCTTTTTTAGAGTGTGGTTTTTTGCGCCATTCTGCAAGTTCTTCGTCAGATAGGCCAGATAAATATTCTTCCAAATCATTAAATTCTTTAATTTTTTTGGCGGTGCGATTGGCGAGAATTTCTTTCATTGCATCAACATTCATAAGATCTTTTAATGCGTTTTCCAAGATATTAACATAAGCATCTTTTTTGAGGTCATAAATACTTGGTTTTGTTTCAAGAAAATTATGTGCTTCTATTGTGATGTCTTTGCCAAACAAGCTCAAAATATAATTGATTGCCTCAACTTGCTCTTCTTTTGAAATTGTTTCTGAGAGGGTGTTTTTTGTTGCAATTGTTGAATAATAGTGAATCATGTCATCAAATGCTTTGGCAAGTGGTGTTGCAATTCTTTCTTTATATTCTCTGGTTGTTTCAACTTTAAACCATCTACGTGGCCTGCCGAAAGAATCTATTGTGTCATAAAGTATTGCGCCCTCTGGTGGCTCTAACTGAATGTCAGATTCTTTTAAAATGTCATAACCCAAAATTGCATCAGGATTAAAGTGGTATGCTTGATCGATAATTGTGTAAAGCGCTGGCAAACCAAGCTCAACAGCAAGACTGTTTGTTCTTGAAAAGACATCTTCATAAAAATTGTTGATTGAACCTTTGCCGATATATTTCGCCTGAAGGTTTGCATAGCGAATTAAATTAGGAAGGGTAAGCTTTTTTGCCGGATTGTCAAAATACATTGCGCGATCAAATGTTTTAAGTCTGACAAAAGCACGGTTAAAAGCGGCAAAACAACGATATTGGTCCTCGTTTGTTTTATACCAACCAGACACCATTTTTTTGTTGTGGGCAGATGTTTCTGTTTTAACAACGCAGCGCTTATAACATTCAAAAATAAATTCCTGCATAAAATGTGGCATATTTCTGAAGTCAATATTTAACATTTTGGCGTTTTTAACATAGTTTACCAAAATGTATAAAAATTCATTTGGCATGCTGTCAACATTATAGCTGAAAGCATTTCTTAAAAACTCTTTTTGATTGTCAGACAAAAAGTTATAAGGCAATTTTCTAATTCCACCGACAAGGGTTCTGAAAGATTCGATGTCATACGCTTTGCAAGGTTCACTATATGCCTGGTTTAAAAAGGCGTTTACTTCTTCTGGAAGTTCCTCTGGAGCAAACTCTCTTTTGTCTAAAAACCAAAGCAAAAGTTTTGTTTGTCTGCTTTTTGCAGAAACATCTTCTCTATAAAGGTTCAAAAGTTTTTCTTTTAAAATTTTTGGAAATGTTTTCCATGAACGCTTTTTGTAAGGTTCCAAAAGCGCAACAACTTCTGCGTTAGAAAGTTTTCTTATTTTTTCAGGGTTGTTCCAAATTGTTACTGCATCATCAAACAAGGTGCTGAATTTTTTCTGAATTTCTTGTGGCAAAGAATCAAATAGTTTGCTGGTTATTGGTTTGATTCTTCTAAGTTTGTCAATAGAAATATTTTGAAAGTCTTCCGCACAAAGTTGAGAAACTTCTAAATCTCTAATTTCTTCGGCCATGGCGCACCCCCAACTTTAATTATACATTGATTATAACACAAACAATATATAAAAACAATATGGTTGTCAAAATTTATTTTTAAATGATGTCGTTAAGCAAAAGCACCACAAAACCGCAAAATCATCCAAAAATTGCTAATAAATTGTATCATTTTGCAGCAATTTCGCACAAAACTTTTGTTGATAAATTGTAAAATGTTGTCATGAAAAAATTAAACAAATCATCGCTTAAGAAAATTGCTATTATGTTTGGAGTGTTTCTTCTGCTTTTGGCAACCAATAGAGCGTCAATTTTTGAAAAAATTTATCCTTTTGGAATTTCGTTTGCGTTTGCGTTGGTTGCAAACAACGTTATTCCAATCGTCGTTTGTGTGGAGTTTTTTTTAAGCTATGTACTTTTTAATTTAAATATTGTTGGCGTTGTGATTGGTGCCACATTTTCCGCGGTTTTATTTATCTATTATGTTACGCTAAAAACAAGCAGAAATAACAAGTTTTATATCGCCATGATTTTTTGTTTTTTAAGTTTTGTTGCAAGAATTTATTTTTCGTGGAGTTCGCTAGAGAACATTGTTTTCACTTTTTCAGAAAGTGCAATTGCAACAATATTAACGTATGTCTTCTCAAAGCTTGTTTTGGGACTTTCTCACAGGGGAATTCAGGGGCTAACCGAATCAGACAGGCTCTGTTTGGGGGTTATGTTTTTTGCTGTTGGAAGCGGACTATCTAACTTAATTGTTTTTGGGTTTGACCTTTCAAAATTTATCATTGTTCTCTCGGTGCTTTTGCTCTCTGCTTTTGGTGGACATTCAGTTCTTTATTCGTTTATGCTTTGCGCTGGAAGCATTGTTTATAATTTCAATTTTAGCAACGCTATAATTTGTTTCTCGGTTATAATTCTTGGGCAAATTTCACAACTTTCTAACAAGTGGTTGCTTTCAGGATTTGTCTGCTTTATAGAGGGTGTTATCACTTTCGCAACCGGCGCCAATTTTGTGATGTTTTTGCCGGTTTTAGCTGCCACAACAATTTATGCAATAATTCCGCAAAAAAATCTTCAAAAGCTTAAAACATATGTGCTCGGTTCAAATAAAAATATCATTGCGAGTTACTTGCTTGAGAGAAAAAATTTGCAAACTAAAAACAGGCTTCTTACAATGAGCATGATGTTTCAAGAAATGCAAAATTGCTACAAAAATTCAATATTCTTAACTCAAAACACGCAAAAATTGATAAATTTTCTTGCTTTAGATGTAAAATCAAAAATGTGTTCAAACTGTATTAACCGTCTGCAGTGCAATGAAAAAAAAGACATAATTCAAGACATTGTTTTTATGCTAAATCGTGCACAGGAAAAAGGAAAAGTCACGCTGGTTGACGTTCCTAATTTAATTGCCAGCAACTGTAACAAGCTGAATAGCATGCTTGCAACCATCAACGCTTCAGCTGAAGAATTTAGAACAAAAGAGAAGCAAGACAGGCAAGATGCTGAAGAAAAATTAGCAACAGGAATGCAAATGGCCGGAACAAGTGAAATTTTTCGTGCACTTGGCTCACAATTTGAATTAAATTTAGAATTTAATCGCAAAAAATCTACTTTAATTAAAGACAAGCTAACAACAATGGACATTGTTTGTAAAGAATGTGTTGCTATTGAAGATTCAAACGGTGTTAACAGTGTTATTATGGTTGTTAGAAATTCAGATTGTGTCAACACCCAAATAACAGAGGCCTGCAGAGCGGTTTATCACACAGAATTTGAACGAAAAGAGTGTAAAATTAGCAAATATGCTGGGTGGAGCATAATTATTGCGCAGCCTAAAGAACACTATGAAATTATGTGCGGGGTTGCGTCTAATCCTAAAGAAGAGGGCAATCAAAATGGTGATAATTATATTTTCACAAAGATTAGTGATTCCAAATATTTGGTGGCAATTTGTGATGGCATGGGACATGGGGACGAAGCAAATAATGTCTCTGAAACAGCGATAAAACTTATTGAAAGCTATTATAAGTGCGGTTTTGACGACGCATTGGTTGCGAGCAGTGTAAATCAAATGCTAATGCCGCTGTCTTCAACTTTTTCTACGCTAGATGTGGCTGTGATTGACTCGTTTTCTGGAAGTGTAAATTTTATTAAACAGGGCAGCGCAATTAGTGTTATCAAAAAACAAGAGAGAAGTTTCGCTGTTGATGTAGAAAGTTTGCCACTGGGTGTAGATTTCAACAATTTGCCAACAACCAGAATGTCTTTGCTTTCGGCCGGTGATGTTGTTGTGCTTGCAAGCGATGGGGTTGTTGACAGCTTTGGAGAAGCACAGTTTTGCGATTTTATTAACAACGAAAGGGCTCTTAACATGCAGTTTTTTGCTGAAACGATTTTACAAGAGGCTGCAAGCAGACAAACAAATCATCGTGACGATATGACTGTTGTGGCGATAAAAATAGTTCAAAAAAGATAATTAAACAAAAACGAGTGGCATTTTGCAAAATTATAGACAGATTGTATCGTAAATATGCAATTTTAATAATATTTTCGCATAATTTCAATAAAAATAGTAAAAATATATAAATTTGGCGGCAAAGTTTATAAAAATTGTTGAAATTTTGCCCAGTTATTTGATATAATTTGATTATGAACAACTTAGAAGAAAAAGTTTCTGAATATTATAGACAAAATGATAATTTGTTGCTTGCTGTAAGTGGCGGTGCTGACAGCATGGCTCTTTTGTTTGCGACAAAACGAATTTCTGAAGAAAAAGACTTTAATTTTCGTGTAATAACCGTTGACCACGGAATTCGCGGCCAAGAAGCTGAAAGAGATGTGACATTTGTCGCTGATGAGTGCAAAAAACTTGGAGTTGAGTGCAAAATTGTTAAAATAGACGTGCCAGCAATAGCAAAAAAGTTAAAAATGACCATTGAAGAGGCGGCTCGAGCTGCGAGATATGAAGTTTTGGAGAAAAATTGTGCTGCGAATGAGAAAATTGTTGTTGCGCACAATCAAGACGATCAGGTTGAAACAGTTTTAATGCATATTTTTCGTGGAAGTGGCATAGATGGGGCTCGTGGCATACCTAAACGTGACAATATTTTAAGGCCAATGATATCAATTTCTAAAGCTGACATTCTTGATTATGTTGCAAAAAACAAAATTTCTTATCAAAACGATAGCACAAATTCCGATTTAGCTTATTCGAGGAACTATGTTAGAAATAAAATAATTCCACAAATCGAAGAAGTTTATCCAAATTTCAAGGAAAATATCTACAAATTTGCAACTATTTGCGAAAATGCGGCAAATTTGGTTGATTCACTTGTGGATAATGCTTGGTTTTCTGCAAAAAATGGCGTAATATGTGTTAAAACCGCTGCATTTTTACAAAATCCTTTGATTGTTGCCAAGGCTGTAAAAAAAGCATATAACATGCTTGGTGAATATAGCGATTTAGAGTCTAAACACATTGAAATTGTTAAAGAACTCTTCGACCTTGGGAAAAATGGAACGAAAGTTGATTTGCCACATTCTATTGTCGCTGAAAAAAGAAATGATTGTGTTTATTTTTATAAGCATACACATAAAAATCGTGATGTCTGTGACTTTAAACTCGGTTTAAACACCCTGCCTAATGGTGGCTGTTGGAATGTTTCTAAAATTTCTGTTGACCAAGTAGATTTTACAAGCGACTGCTATTTTGCCGACTATCACAAAATCCCTCATGATGCTGTTTGGAGAACTAGAAAAGATGGCGATAAATTTGAAAAACTTGGCAGCAGAGGAAGTAAAAAATTAAATGACTATTTCACAGACAAAAAATTGACAATAAAAGAGCGCGACACTCAGATTTTGCTCGCAAGTGGCAGCGAAGTTTTGTTGGTTCTTGGGCGCGATGTTTCAAACAAGATAAAAATTGATGATGGAACTAGTGACATTGTTAAGTTTGAGCAGAAATAAAAACTGTCTTTTGACAGTTTTTTTATGTTCAATTTCTATAAAAACTTATCGTTTGATTGACAACTTAAATAAAAATAATATAATTTTATTATAGAAACTACTTGTCAAGGAATTAAAACTATGGGTTTGTTTTCCAAAAAATTTAGCATATTGAAGCTGATAATTGGCATTGTTGTGGCAGGCCTTGCTCTTTATTTGGCTTTCAAGGGAATTGTTAATCAAAACATTTAATCATGAAAAAACAGGGAACAATTAAGTTTATAATAGCGCTATTTGTTGTGCTCACGATTTTGGGTGGCATAGTTTGTGGTGGCTATTTTATTTTGGATAAAATTATTGTTCCTAAGTATTTTAGCAGTTATGGCATTAACAATCTTGGAGAGTTGGTTGGCATGATGAAAACACTTTATAACATGCCAAACGAAAGCCAAATTATTGTTAATGGCTATTCAGTTGATGTTGATTTGCCAGCAGCCATTGAAAAATTGACTAGCGAAGAGGCGCACTATCCCATTAAGTCAGATGGCACATTCGATTTTGATGCGTTTTCTGAAGGAAAGCGTGGTGCCGGCGGCATAAGTTTGACAGATAGAGAACTTGCCTCAATTTTGGACAAACTGCTCGGCACAACAGAATTTAGTGATATTTTGCCAAACCTAAACCACATTGACACAATCAACATGAATTTGCCGGAACTTTCAATCACACCATATGTAAACGAAGACCAAACTGTTGACAAAACACATGCGCACATTAAGGCAATTTTGAAGATAGACACTAGCGAAGTGCGCTCGCAGATGTCGTCAGAGATGAACATTCCGCTGTTTTTGCTCAACATGATATTTCCAAAAGAGTTTTATATTACTTGTGTTTATGATGTTGAAATCGACAACTCAGGCGAAGACTCTGTTTGGACCACAAGCAATGGCAGTGTTGCTGTTAACGGAAGCACTGCGGAACAGAGCAAAATTCTGCTCAATTTGCTTATTTCGTTTATCTTTAACGAAGAAGACAACATGACCATTCCTAAACTTTTAGATAACTTTGGTGGAATTTTGGAACGTGGCACAGATTTGTTTGGAAAAATTGAATTTACAAACAGCATAACAGTTGGGCTAAAAAAACACAACGGAATTTATTTCTTGCCAGTTGAATAAAAACAAGCACAAAAAAAGAGCAATTTGATTGCTCTTTTTTTATGGGTTATGATTCAATCATTGCGGGTACGTCGGTTGCCAAAATAAATTTGTCGTGTCTGAGGTCATCAATAAATTGATCAATCTTTAGTGGTCTAGACACATCGTCTTGTCCACTGGCGTTTTTAAACACAAGACCAAGTTCTTTGTTGATTGCTGCAATTGCTGCAACTCTAAGACTTGGTTTGTCGGAATATAACATAAAATCTTTATAGTTAAATGTCAAGAGGTTAATTCCAAGAATTGCTGCTTCTGCCATAATGTAGCAGTCGTTTGTTGGAGATGTTCTTCCAAGAGCCGCGTTATAGTGGCTAATCATTGGTCTTTGAATAACTGTGCCGTCGTCTAGTTCAACAGGATAGCAATAAGATTCGGCAACGCTATGAACCAAATCTCTGTCGATTGTTGGAACAATAACAAAATAATTTGGGTCGTTCATAAATTTTTTGAGAAGAGGCATTTCTTCTGTGTTGCACTCCCCATAAACCGTTTCAGTTATAACGAGTTTGAGTTTGCAGTCGGCAATGAATTGTTTTAATTTTTTCAAGTTTTTTTCGTGATATTTTAAAAGATTGCAGTTGTTGTCAACTTTTCCAGCATTTTTTCCGGTTGCAACGCAAGCAAATGCTCTTAATATATCTGAATCTACAGCAACATAATACATATATTTATCCCCCTCGTATATAACAATAATACTACAATTTTTTTGCTAATTCAATAGGGGTTTTAAAATTTCTTTTGTTTTTTAAACTAAATTTGTGGTTAGTGAAATATTTGCAAATTTCAACAACAGGAATAATTGAAATGCTAACCAGTGCAACAGTTAGCCACTGAAGAGCAGATAGAGGAACAATTGAGAACAAACTTGCGAGCGGTGGAACAAAGCAAATTAAAAGAATAAGTGCTAACAGTGTAACAAAGCTTATGTTGAATGTCTTGTTATTAAATAGTTTGATTTTTGTTAAACTGCGAAGAGATTTGCAGTTTATTGCGTCGATGATTTGCATTAAACAAATTGTAACAAAAACCATGGTGCTTGCAACATCGTTTTCAAACATGTTGAAACAAACAACAAACATAATCATAACAATAAAACTTTGGGCAAATCCCTGAATCAAAATGGGCCAACCGATTTCAGAAAATATGGTAGATTTTGGATTGCGTGGTGGTTTTTGCATTATGTTGTTTTCTGGTTTTTCAAGGCCTAATGCAAAAGCCGGCAAACTATCTGTCACAAGATTGACAAAAAGAATTTGACTTGGCAGAAGAAATGTTGCACTTGGCATTATGATTGCGGCAACAAAAATTCCAATAACTTCAACCATGTTTGTTGAAAGCAAAAACAAAAGCACTTTTTGAATGTTAGAAAAAATGGTTCTGCCTTGCTCGACAGCGAGAACAATGGTGGAGTAGTCGTCAGTTGAAATAATAATGTCGGCGGCACTTTTTGTGACGTCGGTGCCGCTGCCCATGGCAACACCAATATCTGCTATTTTTACACTTGGGGCGTCATTAATTCCATCGCCAGCAAAGCCAACGATGTTTCCACTTTTTTTGAGCGCTTTAATCAGTCTTGTTTTGTGTTCTGGAGAAACTCTTGCAAACACAGTGCAATGTTTTATGATTTTGTGTAGATTTTTGTCTGAAACATTGTCGATATCTTTTCCGGTTAGCACTTGTTCTTCGCTTGTGGCTATTCCTAGTTCTTTTGCAATTGCAAGGGCTGTCGTTGGGTGGTCGCCAGTTATCATAATTGGTTTCAGGCCTGCTTTTTTGCATTTCTCAATTGCGGGTTTAACCTCTTCTCGCGGAGGATCAACAATTCCAACAAGCCCAACAAATGTTAAATCTTCTTCTTTTTGAACATTGTTTTTGAATGCAACAGCAAGAACGCGCTCGGCATTTTTTGCCATTTGTTCGTGCGCACGATAGATTGAAAGTTTATCTTCGTTTGAAAGCTCAATTTCTTTTCCGTTTGCGACAATGTGTGAACATAGTGGAAGCAAAAAGTCTAATGCTCCTTTAGAAAACAGGGTTGACGCACCATCTTTTTTAACAATAACGCTCATGATTTTTCGCGTGCTGTCAAAAGCAAATTCTTTTGTTCTGACAAAACCATTGCAGAGTGTTTGAGCCGAATTGGCTTTTGCAAACTTTAGCAGGCTGACTTCTGTTGCATCACCAACATAATTATTTTTGTCATCTAGTTTTGTGTTGTTGCAAAGAGTTATGGCTTTAAAAAGAATGTCTAGATTTTTATTTTTAAAATTCTCTGAAATCAATTCACCCTCAAAATAGACACTTTTTACTTTCATTTTGTTTTGTGTTAATGTGCCTGTTTTGTCTGTGGCAAGGCAAGTGCAACTGCCTAGTGTTTCAACGCTTGCAAGAGACTTAACAATTGCGCCGTGTTTTGCGAGCTTTTCAACGCCAAGTGCCATAACAATTGTGATAACCGCCGGCAAACTTTCCGGAATTGCAGCAACGGCAAGGGCAACGGCGGTTAGAAAACTGTTCAAAAAATTAAACTCGCTGTTAAAAATAAGCTGCGACAAAAAGACAATTGCAACAATAACAAGAACACCATAAGTTATCACTTTTCCAATTCTTTCCATGTTTTTTTCAAGTGGAGACTTGGGCTGCTTTTCTAATAGTTGTCCTGCAATTTTGCCCATTTGTGTGTGTTCGCCAACGGCGACAACAACGCCTCGGCCACTTCCGTAGGCAACAGATGTTCCGGAAAAACACATATCTTCACGTTCAGATATTGGAGTAGATTGGTCTGTGTCTTTGCAAGAGGTTTTAAAAACAGCTTCGCTTTCGCCAGTTAAACTGCTTTCGTTAACCTTTAAGTTGTTGCACTCAAAAATTTTTATGTCTGCAGGTACGTTGTCGCCCATTTTAAGCAACACGACATCTCCGACCACAATTTCAGTTGAATTAATTGTTGCAATTTGCCCGTTTCGTAAAACCTTAGACTTTGGAGAAGAGAGCTTTTTTATTTCTTCTAACGCAACTTCTGCTTTTTGTTCTTGAACAACTCCAATAATTGCATTAGCGACAACAATAACAAAAATTAGTGCACCTTCAAAAAGGTCGTCATATTTGTGTGTTGAGAGGCTGATTATGGTTGAAACAACTGCCGAAATTAAAAGAACAAGAACCATTAAATTAGAAAATTGTTTTAAAAATTTAACAAAAAAAGACTCTTTTTTGTTGTTTTTTAAAATATTTTGACCATATTTTACATTTTCGGTCACCTGGCTGCTGTTTAAACCGTTTTTGCTAGAATTGAATTTTTCGAAGATTTCAACTAATTTCATTTTTCACCTTTTCAATTAAATATATGGAAAGTTGCAGTTGTTTAGAATTAAAAACAAACAAAAAAGAATACGAAAAAACTTAACATTTTAACAAATCATTGACTTGAAACCATGTTTGTGTTATTATTTTTATTGAAATTTTGGAGGAAAAAATGGAAGAAATTTTATCAAACGAAGTTGATATAAGAAAGCACAAAATTGAAGAATTGAAACAAATGGGTGAAATTCCTTTCAAACAACGTTTTGAGCGCACATGCACAATTCATGAAGCTCGCACAAAGGTTGGCGAAAAGGTTAGAATTGCCGGAAGAATTGTCTTTCGCAGAGTAATGGGAAAATTTGGATTCTGCCAAATTAGAGATATCTACGACAAAATTCAAATTTCTGTTGGAAGAAACGAATTCTCAGAAGAAGACTACAATTTCTATAAAAAGATGATAGACATCGGCGACTTTATTGGCGTTGAGGGCGAGGTTTATTTAACTCAAACTGGCGAAGTTACTGTTAGGGCCGAAAAAGTTGAACTCTTGTCGAAAACAATAAGACCACTACCTGAAAAGTTTCATGGTGTAACCGACACAGAAATTAAATATCGCCAAAGATATCTTGACCTGATTATGAACGAAGATTCAAGAAAAATCTTTATAACTCGTAGCAAGGTTGTTTCGTTTATCAGAAGATATCTCGAAGACAATGGATTTATTGAAGTTGAAACCCCAATTTTGCAAACAAGCGTGTCTGGTGCAAGCGCAAAACCATTTTTCACTCATCATAATGCGCTTGACATGGAGTGCAATTTGCGCATTGCCACAGAGTGCTATTTAAAGCAGTGCATCGGGGCAGGCATCGACAGAGTTTTTGAACTCGGAAAAGACTTCAGAAACGAAGGCATGGACCCATCTCATTTGCAAGAATTCACACAAGTTGAGTGGTATGCATCTTATTGGTATTTTGAAGATAACATCAAATTTTTTAAGGGCATGATAACCGAACTGTTAAACAAGTGCCTCGGAACAACAAAGGTTAATTATCAAGGACAAGAAATTGATTTTGCTGGCGAGTGGCCACGTATTAACTATGTTGAAAAAATGACAGAACTTCTTGGCTGTGACTTTTTGGATATTGACGATGTTGATAAACTTAAAAAAATTATAGTGGATAGAAAATTGTTCAGTTATGACGACCTTGAAGAGTGCAAAACCGTTAGAACCCTTATTGACTATGTTTATAAGAGAAAGATTCGCGAACCAATTGTTAACCCAACAATTCTATATAACTATCCTGCAAGCTTAATTCCACTTGCTCGTCACAACGACAAAGATGACAGAATTATTGATGTGTTCCAAGTTGTTGCTGGCGGTGCAGAACTTGTTAAGGCATATAGCGAACTTGTTGACCCAATTGTTCAAAGAAAGAATTTAGAACTTCAACTCAAAGAGAAACAGGCTGGCGACGAAGAAACCATGGATGTGGACGAAAACTTTTTGCTGGCAATGGAACACGGAATGCCACCAATCTCTGGCCTTGGTTTTGGAATAGACAGATTCATGCAATTCATATTTGATTGTCCAAATATTCGTGACGTTGTTCTGTTTCCAATCATGAAAGATTAAAATAGAAGCAAAGGCAACACAATATGTTGCCTTTTTTTGTGCCTGAAAATTGTGTTCGCACACAAAATTTTTATAAAAATTTTTATTTTTTTAGTCGTAAAAACGACGTCAAAATTTCAAAAATCGCAAATTAAAATTTTAATTACAAAAGAGCAGAATTATTCTCAAAATGTCAAAAAGCAATTTTTTGTGACATTTTTGTTTAAATTTATACCTTTTTGTGAACTGGAGTTTTTTTTAATTTTTAAAAATTTTTAACAACCGAAAATGGTGCATTTTGCAGTTTTTGCAAAATTTTTGCGAAAAGATAAAAATACAAAATATTGTGCTTTTTTGGTTGACACAACCACAAGATATGGTATATGATTGGTTTAATCCGACGAACAGAGAAGATCGCTCGGAAACAAAATAAACAAAAAAACAACTAGAGACAAGGAGCAAAAAAAATGAAAATTATTAAACGTAATGGTTCAGAAGCAGAATTTGACAAGGAGAAAATTATTAAGGCAATTTCTAAAGCTAATTTAAGTGTTGCAGAAACCGACAGAATTAGTGATGAACAAATTGCTGAGATTGCTAAAAAGATTGAAAAACTTGGCAAAGCTCAAAAGAGAGCTCTTAGCGTTGAAGAAATTCAAGATAAGGTTGAAGACAATCTTATGCAACTTGGGGCATACAACTTGTCTCGTGCATACATAACATATAGATACACACGTGCGCTTGCACGCAAGGCCAACACAACCGATGGCCAAATTTTGGAACTCATTGAAGCTAACAACGAAGAGGTTAAGCAAGAAAACTCAAACAAAAACCCAACCGTAAATAGTGTTCAAAGAGACTACATGGCTGGCGAAGTTAGCAAAGATATTTCAAGAAGAATTTTGCTTCCAGAAGACATCGTAAAAGCTCACGATGAGGGAATTATTCACTTCCACGACATGGACTATTATGCTCAGCATATGCATAACTGTGATCTTGTTAACCTTGAAGACATGCTTCAAAATGGAACAGTAATTTCTGGCACCAAAATTGAAAAGCCACATCGCTTTACAACAGCCTGCAACATTGCAACACAAATTATTGCGCAGGTTGCATCTTGCCAATATGGTGGACAGAGCATAAGCCTGACTCACCTTGCACCATTTGTTGATGACAGCCGCAAGAAAATCAGACAAGAGTTAATCGATGAATTTAAAGAAGCAGGTGTTGACGTTAGCGAAGAACAACTTGCTTCTATTGTTGAAAGCAAAGTTAAAAAAGAAATCGAGGCTGGTGTTCAAACAATTCAATATCAAGTTGTAACTCTAATGACAACCAACGGACAAGCTCCATTTATCACAGTGTTTATGTATCTTGGAGAGGCCAGAAACGAACGCGAAAAAGCAGACCTTGCAATGATTATTGAAGAGGTTTTGAAACAACGTATTCAAGGTGTTAAAAACGAAGAAGGCGTTTGGATAACCCCAGCATTCCCAAAACTTATTTATGTTTTGGAAGAACAAAACATTCACGAAGACAGCAAATATTGGTATTTGACTGAACTTGCTGCAAAATGCACAGCAAAACGCATGGTTCCTGACTATATCAGCGAAAAGAAAATGCTTGAATATAAGGTTGATAAAAACGGAGAAGGACACTGCTACACCTGCATGGGATGCAGAAGCTTTTTGACTCCTTATGTCGATGAAAACGGCAAACCAAAATATTATGGCCGTTTCAACCAAGGCGTTGTAACAATTAACCTTCCTGATGTTGCACTTTCTTCTGGTGGAAACATGGAAAAATTCTGGAAGATTTTTGACGAACGACTTGAGCTTTGCTATCGTGGACTTATGTGCCGTCACATGCGCCTAGAGGGAACACCAAGTGATGTTGCGCCAATCCTTTGGCAATATGGTGCGCTTGCTCGTCTTAAAAAAGGAGAAAAAATTGACAAACTTCTCTATGGTGGTTATTCAACAATTTCTCTTGGATATGCAGGACTTTATGAGTGCGTAAAATATATGACTGGTCTTTCTCACACAGATGAAAAAGCAAAACCATTTGCTCTCAAAGTTATGCAATATATGAACGACAAGTGCAAAGAGTGGAAAGCTAAACACAACATGGACTTCTCACTTTATGGCACACCAATTGAAAGCACAACATACAAATTTGCAAAGGCACTTCAACGCAGATTTGGCATTATTCCTGGAATCACAGATAAAAACTACATTACAAACAGTTATCACGTTCACGTTACTGAACAAATTGATGCTTTCACAAAACTTAAGTTCGAAAGTGAATTCCAACGTTTGAGCCCTGGTGGTGCAATTAGCTATATCGAAGTTCCAGACATGAAGGGCAACATTCCTGCAGTGTTAAACGTTTTGAAATATATCTACGACACAATCATTTATGCAGAGCTCAACACAAAGAGTGACTATTGCCAAGTTTGTGGCTACGACGGAGAAATTCAAATTGTTGAAGACGATGGAAAACTTGTTTGGGAATGCCCACATTGCCACAACCGTGACCAAAGCAAAATGAACGTTGCAAGACGTACTTGCGGATATATTGGTTCTCAATTCTGGAACCAAGGCAGAACGCAAGAGATTCGCGACAGAGTTCTTCACTTATAAACCAAACTTTAACGATATCTATCGCTTTATGCAAGGCGCATAACTCAATCATTTACACTAAGTAAACTCATTCGTTATGCACATTGCGAGCGCTCATCTATCATCAAACTTTGGTTTCTGATTAACAAAATTAATTTTTATTGATTTCACAACAAAATCAAAAAAATAAAAGGCGAGGCAACTCGCTTTTTGAATCTAACGAAAAGGAACAACACATTATGAATTATGCAACAATAAAACCTGTAGACATTGCAAATGGCGAGGGCGTTCGCGTGACACTATTTGTCAGCGGCTGTCGTCATCATTGCAAAAACTGTTTTAACCCTGATCAATGGGACTTTTCTTATGGAAAAGAGTTTAACGACAAGGTTATTGACGAAATTCTTTCATATATGGCGCCAGACTATATCGCTGGGCTTACCCTTTTGGGTGGAGAACCTTTTGAAAAAGAAAACCAGGAGGGCTTGTTAAAGCTTCTAAAGGCGGTTAAACAAAAATATCCAAACAAAAATATTTGGAGTTACACAGGATTTGTTTTAGACAAAGAATTGTGGGGCAAAAGCCGTGCCTCTGGCAAGAATGCAGATGAAATGCTTAAATATATTGATGTTTTGGTTGATGGCAGATTTGTTGAAGACCTTAAAAACATAACGCTTCGTTTTCGCGGAAGCAGTAATCAACGCATAATCGATGTTCCAGCCAGCCTCAAAAAACACGAGGTTGTGCTATATAATTTAAAATAAAAAAGAAAGACGGATGTTGTCCGTCTTTTTTGTATAATGCAATAAAAAACCACTTGTTCTATCAAGTGGTTTTTTCTTTTAACTAAGTTAATATTAGTTAAGTGCTTCTTTGAAAGCTTTTCCGAACTTAAGTGTAGGAGCTTTGCAAGCTGCAACTTTAACAACTTTACCTGTTTGTGGGTTTTTAGCTGTTCTAGCTGGACGTTTTTTAGCTTCGTATGTTCCGAAACCAACAAGTTGAACTTTTTCTCCTTTCTTCATTGCTTTTTCAACAACTGCTACATAAGCATCGTAGAATTCAGCTGCTGCTTTAAGTGTTGCACCTGCTTCGTCTGCAACTGCTCTTAAAAATTCGCTCTTATTCATAAGAAACCTCCGTTTTTTAAAGCATTTTCTATGCTTTTACTAATTGCATAATAGCACATAAATTATTGCTTTGTAAAACAAATTTAAACATTTTTTATCAAAAAAAGTTAATTTTTTTTAGATTTTATCTAGCATTGAGCCACTTTTTAACCAAAACCCACTCACAAATATATAAATTTTATTCATAGAGTAAACAAAACAAAGAAGGAGGAAAAATGACTACAAAAAAGATAGAACCGGTTTTTTTAGATAAAAAAAGTGTGTTTGTGGCCCCTGATGTTGTGTTTGGAGAAAATGTGATTGTTTATCCCAACAACTTTATCGATGCGGGCACAACAATAGGGGCGAACGTAACATTGCTGCCGGGGAATTATATTGTTGGCAGCACAATTGGTGATGGCAGCAAAATTCAGTCGAGCACAATAGAAAACTCGTGCGTTGGTGAAAGGGTTATAATTGGGCCAAATGCACATTTGCGTCCACACTCAAAAATAGAAAACAATGTTCGCATTGGAAATTTTTGTGAAATAAAAAACTCAACCATAGGCGAGGGCTCAAAGGTGAGCCACCTTTCTTACGTTGGAGACGCCGAAGTTGGCAAATATTGCAACATCGGTTGTGGGGCAATTTTTGTTAACTATAATGGGGTGACAAAAGCTAAAACTGTAATAGAAGACAGGTGTTTTATTGGAAGCAACGTGAACATTATTGCGCCCGTAACAATAAAAGAAGGAAGTTATGTCTGTGCAGGCACAACCATAGACAAAAGCACCAGTGCCGACGACTTTGTGATTTGTCGCCCACCTGAAATAATCAAACACAACTACACAAAAAAGTTCTTGGAGAGAAAACGAAATGGTTAAATTTGGAACTGATGGAATTCGTGGAATATATGGCGAAGAAATTACTTTGGATTTGGCGTTTAAAATTGGCCTTGCGCTTGCCAAAACACAAAGAGGCGCACAAATAGTTGTTGGTAGAGACAACCGCCCTGGCGGAAGAGAATTGTTAGCTTCGCTCTGTGGCGGAATCAGGTTTGGTGGCGGGGTTGCGAGTGTTGTTGGTGTGTGCACAACGCCGTGCATAAGTTTTTTAACCGAAAACGGCTCATTTGATTATGGCGTTATGATAACTGCAAGCCACAACCCACCAGAATATAACGGAATTAAAGTTGTTTCGTCTGGCGGAACAAAAATAACACCAGAAACAGAACGCTCAATAGAAAAGATGATTGAGTGTCCGCCTCAAATAACAGATATAGGAAAGATAAAACATGCCGCAGCGCTCAAAGAGGGATATGTTAACTTTTTGCGCCTTGTTTTGCCTAAGACCAAACTAAAAATCGTTGTTGATTGTTCTAATGGCGCAAGCAGAAACTTTGCAAAGCAGATATTCAAAAAAGATGCAATTTTTACTGGACAAAAGGGCGGAACTCACATAAACTATAATTGTGGAGCGACTCACCCAGAACATCTGCAAAAAGTGGTGATTAAAACTGGTGCAGACGTTGGATTTGCCTTTGACGGCGATGCAGATAGAATTATTGTTGCAACAAAACAAAGAATATATGATGGCGATAACATTCTTTTTTTGCTTGCAAAATATTATAAAGATTTTAGAACATCAATAAAAAGTATTGTTTCAACAAAAATGTCTAACATGGGCTTGGAAGAAGAATTAAACAAGCTTGGAATTGAACTTATTCGAACCGATGTTGGAGATAAATTTGTGGTTGGCGAAATGCAAAAACGAAACTTGGTTTTGGGGGGCGAACAAGCGGGACACATAATTTTGAGCGAATTTGTTAACAGTGGAGATGGTTTGCTTGTTAGCCTGGTGTTATTGCACGCAATTGAACACTTTAAAAAGAGTGTGGACGAACTTCTATATTTCGAAAGATTTCCGCAGGTCGAAAGAAGTGTTGTGGTAAAAAACAAAACACAAACAATAACAAGCAAGTCTGTGGTAGGCTATATTGAGCAAAAAAAGCAAATTTTAAATGGCAGTGGAAGGCTGTTGGTTCGAGAAAGTGGAACTGAGCCTAAAATAAGAATTATGGTTGAGTGCAAAGATGGTGAACTAGCAAAAGCAATTGCAAATGAACTGGATGAAAAAATTGTTGAGGTAGATAAACTATGTGTGGAATAGTTGGTTATGTTGGAAAAAGTGTAAAAATAAAAAAGATACTCGCACGCCTGCAGAATCTTGAATATAGAGGATACGACAGCAGTGGGGTTGCCTTTTTTGGCAAGAATTTAGAAACCCACAAAGTTGTTGGAACAATAGACAAGCTGTTCGATAAAATTGGAGAAAAAGAAAGTGGACTATGCATCAGCCACACAAGGTGGGCAACTCACGGCAAGGTGAGTGAGCGAAATGCGCACCCACAAATTTCTTATAATGGAAATTTTGCGGTTGTTCACAACGGCATTATTGAAAATTATAAGTCGTTAAAAGAACAAATAGGTGTTGAAAAGTTTTCATCCGAAACCGACACAGAGGTTTTGGCAAATCTTCTTGAACAAGAGAGTGGAAACACTCTCGAAAAGTTAAAGAGTGCAACAAAAAAACTTGTTGGAAGTTGGGCACTGCTTGTTGTTGACAAGTGTGGTGATGCAATTTATGCAAGCAAAAACAAAAGCCCACTTTATGCTTCAGAAACAGAAAGTGGTTATTTGCTTGCGAGCGACATAACTTGTTTTGACAAAGGTGATTATTATTGTTTTGAGGACGGAATGATTGCTAAAATTCAAAAAGATAAAATCGAGTTCTTTTTGAATGGAAAAATGGTTTTCCCAGCCAAATTTGCGAATAATAGCGAATTTGGCGCTAATTCAAAAGGTGAATTTGATTATTTTATGCAAAAAGAGATAAAAGAGACGCCAAAAGTGCTCAAAAACTTGTGTAAAACTTACGAAAAACTTATCGCTGATTCCCAGTTTTTGTCTATTTTTGACAATGCAGGCAGGGTTCTTCTGTGTGGTTGCGGAACGGCGTATCATGCGTGCGCACTGGGTGCACGCTGGATTGCAAAAACAAAAAATCTTCGAACAATTGCGGGTTTTTCTAGTGAAATTAGATATTTTGGGAACATTGAAAAAACAGATGTTGTAATTTTAGTCAGTCAGAGCGGCGAAACTGCAGACACCCTTGCTGTTTTAGAAAAGGCCAAAAGCGTTAAAGCCAAGGTTGTTGCAATAACAAATTGCAGCCATAGCACGCTTGCTCGTTGCAGTGATGTTGTGCTTCCGCTATGCGCTGGCGCAGAAATTGCAGTGGCCAGCACAAAGGCATATTCAGCCATGCTTGCAGTTATGCATATTCTCTCGAGTGAAAATCCACAAGAAGCGATAAAAGAAGTTGAGTTTTTGGCAGACAACCTTGTTTGTGAAATTGATTTGAGTTTGGTTAAGCAGATATCTTTTGTAAAGCGCATTTTCTTTATTGGTCGTGGCGACGACGGAATTACTGCAAGTGAGGGAGCGTTAAAGCTTAAAGAGACCAGTTATCTCGACAGTTATGGCTACTTTGCCGGAGAACTCAAACATGGAACAATAGCCCTCATTGAACCAAATGTTACAGTGGTGGCGATTGTTACAAACAAACAAATTGAGTCAAAAACTTTAAATGCCGTTGAAGAGTGCTTGTCTCGTGGAGCAAGGGCAGTGATTGTTTCAGAGCAAAAACCGCAAATTGACGCCAAATTTGTTCAAATTAATCCTAAAATTGCGGAAAATTTGAAATCTATTGCTGCAATATTTCCTCTTCAGTGGCTTGCGGCATCTGTTGCAGATTATCGTGGGTGCAATCCAGACAGACCACGCAATTTGGCCAAAAGTGTTACTGTTGAATAAAAAAAGAGCGCTTGATTCGCTCTTTTTTTGATTATTTTATAAGTGCATAAGAAGAATTGTTATATCTGCTGGGTTAACACCAGAAATTCTGCTTGCTGCGCCAACAGAGAGGGGTTTGATTTTGTTTAGCTTTTCAATTGCTTCAATTCTTAGCCCTCTTATGCTTGAAAAATCAAAATCTTTTGGAATTTTCTTTTCTTCTAACTTTTTTGTTCGGTCTATCATTTGTTGTTGAAGACGCAAATATCCCTCATATTTTGCATCAATTCCAGCCTCGGTTACCTCGGCTTTGGAATATCCAGAAAACAGTTTTAGTTTTTTGTTTGCCTGCCACAAGTCGCTGTTTGCGCGTTTGCAAAGGTTGTCAATGGTGAGTCCGCGTGGAGCAGGTGGTTCGCCAATTGACTCAAGATATTCATCTAGTTCTTTGCTTGGAGCTATGGTTTTTGACAGTTTTTCTTTTAGTTTTGCGATTTTTTGCATCTTTTTGCAAAAAATTTGATATCTTTCTTCACTAACCAGCCCAGTATTATAACCAATTTGGGTTAGCCTTCTGTCGGCGTTGTCTTGTCGCAAAAGCAGTCGATATTCAGCCCTGCTTGTCATCATTCGATATGGCTCGTTTGTTCCCTTGGTTGTTAGGTCGTCAATTAAAACGCCAATATAGCTGTTGTCACGAGAGAGAACAATCTGTTCTTTGCCCCTAATTGCAAGGCTTGCGTTAAGCCCAGCAACAAGACCCTGTGCTCCAGCTTCTTCATAGCCGCTTGTTCCGTTGATTTGACCGGCAAAATATAGTCCTTTAACTTTTTTGCTTTCTAGTGTTGGGTAAAGTTCGAGTGGGTTAATGCAGTCATATTCAATTGCATAGCCATATTTTTCAAACTTGGCGTTTTCGAGTCCGGCTACCGATTCTATCATTTGGTGTTGAATGTCCATTGGCATGCTAGTGCTCATTCCTTGAACATAAATTTGGTTGTTGTCGTTAGTCTCTGGTTCAAGAAAAATTTGATGACGCTCTTTGTCGCTAAATCTAACAATCTTTGTTTCAATGCTTGGACAATATCTTGGGCCAAGACCAGTTATAACGCCAGAATACATTGGTGCTTTGTCGAGATTGTCCAAAATTATCTGCTTTGTTTTTGCGGTTGTGTATCCCAAATAGCACACTCTGGTGTTTGGTTTTGCTCTTTTTGTTAAGAAGCTAAAAGTTTGAATGTTGGTGTCGCCCTTTTGAACTTCAAATTTGCTATAGTCTATGCTTGCGCCATCTAGTCTTGGAGGCGTTCCTGTTTTGAATCGGCGAATTTCAAAACCAAGGTCAATTAAACTTTTTGTCAAGTTTTTGCTGTTAGAAAAACCTGCTGGTCCTTGGTCGCGAATTATTTCACCAGTTATTGTTCTGCTGTTTAAATAAACTCCACAGCATAGCACAATGGCCTTGCAGTTAAAAGTTTTTCCATGGGCGGTTGTCAGCCCACAAACTTCTCCGTTGTTGGTTAAAATTTCAGCACCTTCGTCTTCTAAAATGGTTAGGTTAGGGGTGTGTTCTAAAACTTTTTGCATGTTTCTGTGATATTCGTTTTTGTCGACCTGTGCGCGAAGAGAGTGAACAGCTGGGCCTTTGCCAAGGTTTAGCATGCGCAGTTGAAGAGTGGTGGCATCGGCGTTTTTGCCCATTTCACCGCCAAGGGCGTCAATTTCGCAAACAAGATGTCCCTTTGCTGTTCCTCCAATAGAAGGATTGCACGCCAAAAAAGTGATACTCTCTTTTGTGAGTGTCACAAGAAGTGTGTTTATTCCGGTTCGAGCTAGCGCCAAACTGGCTTCAGCGCCTGCATGCCCGCCACCAACTACAATAGCATCAAAATTTTTCATTAAAGTGTCTTCTCGTAAGTTTTTTCAAGTTGATAATAAGCGTGAATGTTGTTGTCTTCTTCTATAATATGAAAACCATTTGCTGCAAAAACTGTGGCAAGGTCTTTGTTTACATAAGAAAAGTCAGAAAAGATGTCTGGCATTTGCACTTTTGCTTGGCAGGCTTTTAAATCAGAAATCATCTCAGTTTCAATGATTGGTGATGGGTCGCTAGGGTTTGCACAAATTGTTGTGATGTTCATTGTTGAGTGACCATTTTCTGTCAATTCTATTTCTGTTGTAAGAACAATTCCAATAACTTCACCATTGTGTAAATAAGCATATGCGCTTTGGCGCTTTACTCTTGAGCCAAGGCTGTCTTCCACCAAAAGTCGAAATGAACCTTGTTCTCCGTTAAAGAGTCTTCTTTTAACATAGTTTGTGTTGTCATTGTCTATCCAACTTTGAACTTGATCAATAATTTCTTTGTTTTCTGGACCAAATTTTACTTTCTTTAATTTTAAACCTATCATAATTTTTCTCCTAAAAAGTTATTTTCCTAAGCAGAATTTGCTAAATATTGCGTCGATAATGTCTTCGCCAGTTGTGTTTCCTGTTATTTCACCAAGGCTAGAATAGGCGAGCTTTAAGTCTATTGAAATCAAATCTAGTGTTTGGCAATCAATTTCGCGAATTGCGTTGTTGATGTTCTCTAGCGCAACAGAAAGTGCTTGTTTGTGGCGCTCATTTGTTATAATAACACCGCCCTCAACAAGATTCGGACTTTCAAAACGTTTGAAAATTTCTTGTTTGAGTTCTTCAATTCCTTCGCCAGTTAGTGAACTGACAACAATTGCCTTTTTGTTTGAATTGTTGTGCGAAATGTCGGCTTTGTTTGCAATTTCTATGTGTTGTTTAGATTTAATCAAATCAAAAATCTTTTTGTCTTCGTCAGTCAGTGGTTTGCTTGCGTCGGTCACAAACAACACAATGTCGGCTGCGTCTATCAGGTTTTTAGCCTTGTCAACGCCCATTTTTTCAACCATGTCGGTTGTATCGTGAATTCCGGCTGTGTCGATGATTTTAACTTTGATTCCGTTTATGCTAAACGAATCTTCAATTGTGTCTCTTGTTGTTCCCGGAATGTCGGTGACAATTGCTCGCTCTCTGTCGAGAAGTTTGTTTAAAAGGCTAGACTTTCCAACATTTGGCTTGCCAACAATTAAAACATTAATTCCGTTTGAAATGAGATTTCCAGCTCCGGCCGTATCTAGAGTTTTTTGCAGCTTGTCAGACAGATTTTTGAGACGCTGTTTTGTGTTTGCTTTGGTTATATATTCAATCTGTTCTTCAGGATAGTCAAACGAAACCTCAATTTCGCTCATAAGGTCGGTTAACTCGTCTTGTGCTTCACTTGCAATTTTAGAAAGCCCACCAGAGAGAAGGTTATAGCCGGCGCGAACCTGAGCGTCGCTTTCGGCGTTAATTATGTCCATAACCCCTTCGGCAGAAGCCAAACTCATTTTTCCATTAATAAATGCGCGCTTGGTAAATTCTCCGTTTGTTGCGAGCCTTGCGCCCAGGGAGATGCATTCTTCAACAATTCCGTGAGCAATTTTTAGCCCACCATGACACTGAATTTCAACAAGGTCTTCGCCTGTGTAACTGGCGGGAGCGCGAAAGACAACGCACATTGCTTGTTCAACAAAACCCTTGGTTTTAACCTTGCCAAGTTCAAGATATCTCGCAGGCAGGGCGCTTGGCTTTTTATGTTTTGCGCTTTCAAACAAACCATCGGCAATTTCTATGGCATTTTTGCCGCTGAGGCGCACAATAGAAATGGCACCATTTGTGGAGCCTGTTGAAATTGCAACAATTGTGTCTGAAAGATTTTCCATATCGAATATATTATACAACAAAAAATATAATTTGCAAGTGGTTGAATAACAAAAAAGGCAACCCATTTGGTTGCCTTGATTGATTATTGTCTTTCTGCTTGAGTGTTTGTCAAATTGCTGTAGTCTATTTTAGATTCTCTTAAAAGAGATTCATACAAAAAGTTGTTTTTTAAATCAATGTTTTGTTTGTCAAATCCGTCATAGCCATCTTCAATTTTGGAAAAATTGTCGATGAGTTTCTCAACGTGGCATAGAGAGAAACAATCAAAACTTGTGCAAAATTTGTCTTTGCTAAAAATAAAGTCCAAAAGCGCCTTGTGAATTGAATTTCTAATTGCATTAAATTTGTTGTGATATTTGTCGTTGTTGTCTTCTTTGATTTTTTCAAGCAAATATTCTAAGGAATACATTACATTTTTTGCTCTTGAATAGTTTTCTGCCCCATATGCTTCATACAAAATGCGTTCATCATCAGAAAAATTGCCCGCATTAAGTTCTCTGTGTAATTCTAAATATGAGTCGTCGAGACAGTTAAAGTAATCGTTGATATCAAATTTGTCTAAGTTAAAAGAAATCATAATATCTCCTAAAATCTCCACAATGATATAACAGTTTCAGCAAAAAGTCAATATGCACCACAAAGAATTGTGATGTTATATGATAAATATTCACTTGACAAAATTTTATAATTACGATATACTGCCAAATGCATATAAATTATTACTAGAAAGGAGAAAAATAATGACTAAAAGAACTTATCAACCTAAAAAAGCACACAGAAAAAAAGTTCACGGTTTTAGAGCAAGAATGCAAACCAAGGGTGGCAGAAATGTTCTCGCTCGCCGCAGAAACAAAGGTCGCAAAAAACTTTGCGCATAACAAAGATAGGAAATCATGTTAAGAAAAGAATATAGGCTTCAAAAGAAATATCAATTTAACTATGTTTACAGGGTTGGGCGCACAGTTTCGGGAAAATTGCTTGTGCTTTATTATTGCCCAAGCAAAAACAGAAATGTCAAAATAGGCATATCTGTTTCTCACAAAGTTGGTGGTGCTGTTGTTCGCAACAAGATTAAACGCAGAATTAGAGAGGCTGTTTCAAAACACCTAAATAATTTGAAAGTTAATTTCAACGTTGTTCTTCTTGCAAAAAACGCCACGGCCGAAAGTGACTATGGCTCGCTTGCAAACGAAATTGAAAACCTTCTTTCAAAAGCTCAACTATTCAAGGACAAACAATGAAAAAAGTGCTAATCGCAATAGGCAAAGGAATAATTTTTATTCCCAAGATTATTGCAATAGGATTAATTTTAATATTTAAAGGTTGCATATCCCCATTTATTCCCCACACATGCAAGTTTACACCGTCGTGCAGTTCATATGCGCGTGAGTGTTTCGCCGAGTGGGGTTTTTTTGTAGCAATGTGGCTAACAATAAAAAGATTATTCCGCTGTCATCCATTTTCAAAAGGTGGAGTAGACAATGTTCCTATCAACCCAAAAGGGTTTTATAAAAACATAATGTAAAGGAGAACAAAATGACACTATCACTTCTCGCAGTTGCCGAGCCAAGCGGAATGTGGGCAAACCTGATTAATTGGGTTCACAGTTGGGTTGGTGGCGGCTATGGTTGGACAATTTTGGTGCTTATCATCTTGCTTAAACTGGTGCTCAGCCCACTAGACTATTTAATTAAGCACTCAAGCAAAAAGACTGCGCTTGTTCAACAAAAACTTGCGCCACAAATGGCAAAGTTGCAAAAAAAATATGGCGACAATCGCCAAATGATTCAAACCCAACAACAAGCTCTTTACAAACGCGAGGGCTACAACGTTTGGGGCTCTTGTGTTGTGATGCTCATTAACCTTGTTTTGACAATGGTTATTTTCTTCACACTTTTCTCAGGACTCAGAAGTTTGTCTAGCTATCAGGCTATCAATCAGTATGACGCCCTTCATAATACTTATCGAACAAGTGTTGAAACATCTTATGGTTCAAAAGAAGCATATGAAGAAAAGGCTGCGTTTGTTGTTAGCACCGAAGAGGGAAAGGGCTATGACAATCTTTCATCGGAAGACAAGGCAAAATGGGACGAAGCTCAAGCTGCCGCAAAAGCTGCAGTTAGCGCAAAATGGGGCGACGTTGCAGATTCTTGGCTTTGGGTTAAAAACGTGTGGGTTATCGATGGCCACGCAGCACCACTTCCTGCATTTAAAGACATGCAGAGCATGGCAAACACAAGCAAAAACCAAGAGTATATTGCTTATGTTAACAACATTGCAAACAACAAGGTTTACCTTCAGGAGTATAACAACATCGCTGGTGCTGTCGAAGCACAAACAAGCTCTTGGAACGGATATTATTTGCTTGCAATTATTTCTGTTTTGCTCTCTGTTGCCAGTCAAGTGGTTAACGACATGGCCAACAAGAACAAAAACAAAAAATCTCAGGCAATTGTAGACCAAGCAAACCCACAGGGAAAATCTATGTGGTTTATGAAGCTATTAATTCCTGTAATGATGGCAATATTTGTTCTCACAACAAACGCCGCATTTGGTATTTATGTTGTTACTAACTCAATAATGAGCACACTCATTGGACTGCTTACTAACTTAATTGTTAATGCAGTTTTCAAAAAGAAACAAGAAGAAGTTAATGAAGCTCTCGCAAAAGAGGCCAACAGACTTGAAAGAAAATTTAACAAAGGAGCAAAATAAATATGAAATCTATTGAAGCACAAGGAAAAACTGTTGATCAAGCAATAGAAATTGGTCTATATAAACTTGGGGTAACTCGCGACCAAGTTAAAATTTCAATTTTGGAAGAGGCTAGTTTGTTTTCTAAAGCTAGAGTTCGCTTAAGCTTAAATGAATCTAGTGAAAACGAAACAGAAATTAAAACAATTGCAGAAAAAATTATTGAACTTATGGGCTTGGAACTTGACGTTTATGTTGAGGAACAAGAAGAGCAATTCTTGGTTGACGTAACCGGAAAAGATGCTGCAATTTTCATTGGCAAACATGGTGACAACCTTGAGGGATTTGGCTATCTTTTGAACACAATTGCAGGAAAGAAAAACGCTGGCGACGGCAGAAAAAGAATTGTTGTAGATAGTGATGGTTACAAATCTAAGAGAGAAGAAACACTTAAAGTTTTGGCAGTTAGAACAGCCGGAAAGGTTGTGGCAACTGGCAGAAGTGTTCGCTTGGAACCAATGAGCCCAGCAGAACGCAGAATAATTCACACAGCGCTTGCCGACCACGCAAAAGTTACAACTGTTTCTAACGGAAAAGAGCCATTTAGATATGTTACCGTTCTTCTTAAAGATGGCGCAGACAAACGCAAACAACGTCACGACAACCGCAAGGAAAAAGAGGCAGAAAATAACACCTTTACAAACATTGACATTTCTGCTGACCTTCGCGAAGATAACAACTAGTAACAAAGCAACCTTCATGGTTGCTTTTTTATTATGATAATATTGACATTTTGCTAATAATTTAGTATAATGTAATCATAAAAATAAGGGGTTTTTAATATGGATAAAAAATTAGGCAAAAAATATCAATTAACTGACGAAACAAAAGAGATTGTTGTTGGTGGAAAAAAGGTTGTTTTGCACAGAATTCAAGCGCTAAGAGATATTGTTAACGATGAAGGCATAGTTATTGTGAAAGCAGGAGCCCTTGGTGGTTGGGTTGAGTCTGGCTGGTGGAACCTTTCTCAAAAAGGAGCATGCTGGATATATGATGAAGCCAAGGTGTTTGGCCGCGCAAGAGTGTGCGACAATGCCAGGGTGGGTGGAAGTGCAGCTGTGTTTCAAGATGCACGAGTATGCAATAATTCAATGGTGCTCGAGCATGCAAAAGTTTATGGTCGTGCAGAAGTATGCGACAGTTCATATGTGCGTGGTGACGCAGAAGTTTATGATAGAGCAAAATTAAATGATATGGCTAAAGTCTTTGGTCAAGCAAAAGTTTATGGTCAGGCAAAATTAAGTTGGGGAGCTTGTGTATATGACCAAGCAAAAGTGTATGACCGTGCAGATTTGCGTGCCTCTGTAAGGGTACACGACCAAGCTGAAGTATATGGCAAAGCGCAATTAGGTGAGAATGCTGAAATATTTGATAACGCGCGAGTGTTTGAAGGGGCATATGTGTCTGGCAATGCGAGAGTGCATGGCAATGCACAAGTATATGGCGATGCGCAAGTATATGGCTTTGCGGAAATTTATGATAATGCTAAGGTATATGGTGGAGCATATGTATATGAAGAATCGATAATATGCGGCGACAGAGAAGTATCTCATGGCGTTGTGTGTGATACAGGAAGGTTTATAAGCACAAGTGCAAATGAACACGGAGAATAATTAGAAAGATAATTTGAAATCAAAAAGAACAGCCAGTTGGCTGTTTTTTTTATTTGGCTGTTCCGTTTTTAACTTTGATTTGTTTAAATTCGGTTTGTGGTTTAAACTTAAATGTTGTGCCCGTCATAATAACTTGATAATCTTTGGCGCACTCATAAAGTTTTTTCTGTCTGCCGGTGTCGAGTTCGCTAAACACGTCGTCTAAAACAAACACTGGTTTTTCACCGAGTTCCTTTTCAAACAACTCAAGCTCGCCAACTTTGATTGCAAGAACAATACTGCGCTTTTGACCTTGACTTGCATAAATCTTACTGTCTTTGCCGTTGAGTAAAATTTTGATGTCATCTCTGTGTGGGCCAATAGTTGTGTAGCCAAGTTCCATGTCTTTGTTTAAGCTCGCCTTAAGCCCACTTAATATATTCGCTTTTATTTCGGCCGTGGAATTGCCTTCTGCGCCAAGATATTCAATGTCTAGCTTTTCTGTTTCTTTGCTTAAAAAGTGCATGGCATTTTGGCTGGGCGAGAGTAGTTTTGCAATAAAGTTCTTTCGGGTTCGAATTATTGGTGCAGCAACGCTTGCGAGCTGCTCATCCCAAATGTCAATTTGGTCGAGGATGGCCTTGTGGTCATAGGTGTTTTTTAAAAGTTTATTTCGCTGAAACAAAACTTTGTTATATCGCTGAACAAGATTATAATAATTCCCTGAAAGTTCGCTGATGTCGGTGTCCATAAAATCACGTCTGTCTTCTGGGCTTCCGGAAACAATTGACATTTCGTTTGGCGAAAAATAAACGGTAACAAGTGTTCCAAAAAGTTCAGAAAGTTTAGATATTTTGTTTCCGTTGACAAAAAACTGCTTGTTTTCGCCAAGAGAATAAGACACGGTTTGCTTTCCAAAATCTTTTTCTATTTCAATCGAAACGCTTGCCTCGTTGCTTCCATCGCGAACAAGCTCTTCGTCGTGGTGAGTTCTTGGGCTTTTAGCAAGACTGGCAAAGCAAATTGCCTCTGCAAGGTTTGTCTTGCCCTGACCGTTAGGGCCACTGACTAGATTAAAACCATCACAAAAATCCACGCTTTCGCTTGCGTAGTTTCGAAAATTAGTCAAAGTCACCTTTTTTATTTTCATGTTTTTATTATATAATTTTTTGACGAAAGTGTCTATAAAATAGAGATAAATTGTTGCTTTTTTTGTAAATTTATATATAATTAAAATTAGTATATAACTGAGCTACAAAGGAGATTGCTTTGAACACTTACTACGAAAGCGAAAATGAGCTAAACTTAAACAAAATTTGGCAAGAGTCTCTAGAAGAAATAGCAAAAAAAGTGTCTGCTATCAGTTATGATGTGTGGATAAAGTCTCTAGAAGTTGTCGACTTAAAAAACAACACTTTGGTTTTGTCCACCAGCTCAAACAGCGGAAAACAAACAATTTTAAAAAATTATAAAGATATAATAGCCGCAAGCGTCAACAAGGTTCACAAAGCGATAATAGATGTAGAAATTATTGTGAGCAGCGATCCAGAGGAAGAAGAGGACGAACAACCTGTGGTTCAAAAAACAATAAAACCAGTTTCTAAAACCGTTGAAAGTTCTTCATTTAATCCAAAATACACATTCGACACCTTTGTTGTTGGGCCAAGCAACCAATTTGTTGTCGCTGCAGCAAAGAGTGTTGCTGAAAACCCAGGCGCATCATTTAACCCACTGTTTATTTATGGTGGTGTAGGTCTTGGAAAAACTCACCTTCTGCATGCAATTGGAAACTATATAACCGATTCAAATCCAAAACTTAAAGTTGTCTATGCTCCAATTGACAAGTTTACCGGAGAACTTACTGAGGCGCTTCGCAATTCTAAAAATGGAATAATTAGTGAGTTCAAAGCAAAATATAGCACAGCCGATGTTTTGATTATGGACGATATTCAGTCTATGATAGGCAGAGAGGCAACACAAAACGAATTCTTTAACATTTTCAACGAACTTCACGAACATGGAAAGCAAATTGTGGTTGCGAGCGATAGGCCAGTTAGTGAACTAAAACAGCTTGCGGAGCGTATTACTTCTCGTCTTGCATGGGGAATTCTTGCGGACATTGGTTACCCTGAACTTGAAACCAGAATTGCAATTTTAAACAAAAAGGCATATCTCGAAAGATACAATGTTTCAAGAGAGGTTATTAACTATATCGCCGAGTCGGTTACAACCAACGTCAGAGAAATGGAAGGCATGCTCACAAGAGTTGTGTTTTATGCAAAAATGATGGGGCAAAGCGTTGTTACCATGGACACAGCGAGAGAGGCACTTAAAGACATTGCCGTTCAAAACGCAGAAACCATCGATGCCGGCCGAATTATAGACTGCGTTTGCAAGTTTTATTCAATAAAAAAAGAAGAACTTTTGGGCAAGCGAAGAACAAAGGAGATTGCGCTGGCGCGTCAAATCACAATGTATTTAATTACCGAGCTTCTCAGCATGCCACTAGAAGCTGTTGGCCAAATTTTTAACAAAGACCACTCAACGGTTATTTATGCCAAGAGGCAAATTGCAAATGAGTGTAAAACAAATCGCAAGCTTGCCGTTGAAATCAACGACATGAAACAAATGTTAAATGGAAAATAAAAACAGAAGGAGAATATTATGAGAGTTATTTGTGAAGGATTAGACTTAAGCGATGCAGTTTTAAAGGTTATCAAAGCCACTGCGGTTCGCACAACCAACCCAATTTTAGAGGGAATTAAACTTCATGCAAGTGAAGACACATTAACACTTTCGGCTACCGATCTTGAAATTTCTATTGAAAAGACCATTCCAGCCGACGTTAAAATTGCTGGAGATGTTGTTGTTCCTGGCAAGTTCTTTGCAGACTTTGTTAAAAAACTTTCAAACGAACAAATTGAATTGTCTTCAACAGAACAGGGCACTCTTAAGATTAGGTATACTGACAGCGAAGGATATTTGCAGCTATTAAACGCAGAGGAATTTCCTATTATTAAAACATTCGACGAGAGCGATTATTTTGTTGTTAGCAAGTTTGACTTTAGAGATGCAATCGACAAGACAATTTTTGCCGTTGCGCTTGACGACGCAAGACCAATTTTGAAGGGCTGCAAGTTTGAAATTGCTGGGGGCGAAATGACAGTTGCGGCTCTCGACGGATTTAGAATTGCTCAAGTTAAGCACAAACTGATTAACTCGAGCAAAGACATGGAATTTGTTATTCCAGCAAGATGCCTTGCAGAAGTTAGCAAACTTATTGATGGTGAAGATGAAGAACTTAAAATTCACGTTTCAGACAATTATCTTTTGGTTAACCTTGGCAGCACAAACATTATGACACGCAAACTCGAAGGTGAATTTATAAACTACAAAAACGCCCTAGGAACCGCGTCTACAACCGAAATCATTGTCAACAAGCGTCAACTAGAATATGGCCTTGAACGCGCAAGTTTGCTTGCCAGATTCAACACTAACAACCTTGTTAAGTTTGACATTCGCGACAAACTGCTTACAATGACAAGCTCTTCTGACATCGGAAATGTTACCGAAAAAATCACAATAAGCCTAGACGGAAAAGACTTGGTTATCGCGTTTAATGCAAGATACATTGCAGACTGCTTGCGCAATATTCAAGAAGAGTATATTAAAATGAGCTTTGCTTCTAGCATTTATCCATGCACAATCACATCACCAGAAAACAACAGCTACTTGTTTGTCGTGTTCCCAGTAAGGCTCATGGGAGAATAGGGGAAAACATGAAAAAATTATCTAACATTTTGCTCTATGGAGCTCTTGGCGTTTGCGGAGCATGGACAATCCTTTTGGCGCTCGGCGCTTTTGGAGTGCTTAATATTGCATCAATTGCTGGCAGCCACTTTAATTATGTTTGGGCGCTAGTTATTGTTGTTGTTTGCTTACTTTGTTATGTTGCGTTCATGTTTGTTGAAAAAATTCGCAACTTAATTATTCCAGATTGGTTTAAGTGTTTGTTTTATTTGGCCTTTTTGATTTTCACAAACGTTTATTATCTTTTCAGTTGGTATCATACCATTGCGGGAACACTTGTGTTTGTGGCTTATTTGGCAGTTCTGTTTAACATTTTGTCAGTATCGCTGTTTTATAACACTCAAAAAGACGCAAAAAATATTGTCAAAACAACCGACAGATTTCTTGTGTTCTCTGCGTTTAGTTATGCAAGCCTTGGCATTGTGATTTATGAGGTGATTGCGCTGCTTGTTAAGGCAATAACAAAAAGCACATCAGTTCTCTCTGGCGCTGCCATGATAGTAACAGAAATTTCGCTCATGCTTTGTGTCAACTTTGTGTTTGCAATTTTGTTTGCCATGTCACTTAAAAAGACAAAACAATTTATCAATGCTTGCCTTATTAAATACAATCAAGTTAGCGACTATAAGACAAACAAAAACAAATAAAAATCAAACAAAAAAAGACTTGGTTTAGCCAAGCCTTTTTTTGTGTTTCAATTAAACCCAGTCTTCAACTCTGTTTTTAGAAGAGTGAGCATCTGCTCCACGAATGGCAAGGCCACTTTCAATTGTTGCGCCCTTGCAAAGTGTTTTGAGCTGACTAGGAATGCTTCCAAGCCCAGAGCCCTCGTGAGTGGTGAATGGACGAACAATTTTGCCCTCAAAATTTAGTTTTTCGAGTTGAGTAACCATTGGCTGAGGAACATATCCCCAATAAACTGGTGCACCAACATAAACAACTTCATAGTCGTCTATATTGTCGAGAGTGGCAACGAGTTCAGGACGCTCGTTTTTCTGTTGCTCTTCTTGAGCTTCACGAATGCAGGTGTTATAGTCTTTTGCATAAGGAATTTTGCGCTCAACTTTAAACATGTCGGCGCTTGTTAAATCTCTGATATATTCAGCAACAACTTCTGTGTTTCCCTTTGTGATATATCCAACTGCATAATTTTCGTCCGCCCTTGAAAAATAAATAATAATGCTTTTTTTGCCAACATATTGGCTTTTTTTCTTGTTAAATAAACTCATTTTTGTTCTCCTTAATGTTTGTCAGTCAAATTATAGCAGTTTTATTCAATAAAAATAAAACAAATTTGACATGTTTTTTATTGTTACATGTTTTAACATGCGCGCGTGCGCTCGTGTTGTTTATTAATATTTATAAATTTATAAAATAAATATGTTCAATTTGGTTGCGCGCTTGCGGCTGTTTTTGATATAATACAAGCAGATGGTTGCCAAGGGGCTAAAAATGGCTTCTAGAGGCAAAATATGACACCAAAAAGGAACTATGATGGAAGAAAAAGAAAGCATTTCAAAGGTGGAGCAAGATTATGGCTCTGATCAAATTCAGGTTCTCGAAGGGCTAGAACCTGTTAGAAAGCGTCCTGGAATGTATATCGGAAGCACCGATACACGTGGACTGCATCACTTAATTACAGAAATTGTTGACAACAGCATCGACGAAGCACTTGCTGGTTATTGCGACACTATTACGGTTGAAATTAACAAAGACGGCTCTTGCGCTGTTACAGATAATGGTCGTGGAATTCCAACCGGAATTCACAAAACCGAGCACAAAAGTGCAGTTGAACTTGTGCTCACAAAACTTCACGCCGGCGGAAAATTTGGCGGTGGCGGATATAAGATTTCAGGTGGTCTTCATGGCGTTGGTCTTAGTGTTGTTAACGCTCTTTCTGAGTGGCTTGACGTTGAAGTTTGGCAAAATGGCGAACACTTTAAACAAACTTACAATCGTGGAATTCCACAACGCCCACTTGCTGTTGTTGGAAAAGCTGACCACACTGGAACAAAAGTAACATTTATGCCAGATGACGAAATTTTTGAAACAACTCATTTTGATTATGACCTAATTAAAGGCAGACTTCGTGAAGTTGCCTTCTTGAACAAGGGAATTAAAATTTACCTTCAAGACCACAGAAACGACAAAGAAGAACTATTGCACTACGAAGGCGGAATTGTTGAGTTTGTTGAACAATTAAACCAAAACAAAACAGTTTTGTTCCCAAAGCCAATTTATATTGATGCCGTTGCTCCAAAAGGAGAGGGCGAAATTGAAATTGCTTTTCAATACAACGACACCTACAACGAAATAATCCATGGCTACGCCAACAACATTAACACCGAAGAAGGTGGAACACACGTTGACGGATTTAAAAAGGCTCTTACAAAAATAATTAATGACTATGGCCACAGCGCTAAAGTTATGAAAGATAATGAAAAACTTTCTGGCGAAGATGTTCGTGAAGGACTAACCGCTGTTATCAGCGTAAAACTTCAAGAACCACAGTTTGAAGGCCAAACAAAAACAAAACTTGGAAACAGCTTTATGAGTGCAGCTGTTGCAAAAGCAGTAACAGAGGGCTTTGGAACATACTTGGAAGAAAACCCAAATGTAGCTAAAGAGCTTATCATGCGTTCTATCACTGCTCAGCGTGCGCGTGAGGCAGCAAGACTCGCAAGAGAAAATGCCAGAAGAAAAACTGCCATGGATAGCATGGCTCTTCCTGGCAAACTTGCCGACTGTCAAGAGGCAGACCCAAGCAAGTGCGAAATTTATATCGTCGAAGGTGAAAGTGCGGGCGGAACAGCCAAAACTGGCCGTGACAGACGCTTTCAAGCCATCCTTCCACTCCGTGGAAAGATTTTAAACGTAGAAAAGGCAAGACTCAACCGTGTTCTCGAAAGCCAAGAAATCAAAAACATGATTACTGCTTTTGGTGCAGGTGTTGGAAGCGAGTTTGACGAAAGCAAACTTCGCTACCACAAAATTGTCTGCATGACCGATGCCGATGTCGATGGTGCGCACATCAGAATTTTGCTTTTAACATTCTTCTTCCGTTACATGCGTCCACTTATTGAAAAGGGATATGTTTATTCGGCATTGCCACCACTTTACAAAATAACAAAGGGCAAACAAACATGGTATTGCTACAGTGAAGAAGAAAAAGACAAACTCACTGCAGAAATTGGAACAAAAGGTGTTGAGTTCCAACGTTACAAAGGTCTTGGAGAAATGGACGCAGAACAGTTGTGGTCAACAACAATGAGTCCAGAAAACAGAACCTTGGTTAGAATTGAAATGAAAGATGCCATCGAGGCCGATGCAACATTCAGCTTGCTTATGGGCGAAGATGCAGAACCAAGAAGACAATTTATAACAGAAAACGCAAATCTTGTTACAGATTTGGATATATAGGAGGGATAAAATGGCAAAGAAACATGATTATTCAGCAGAATATGAGCAACTTGTTGATAACACCAAATATTTAAATGTTGAAATCAACGACGAACTTAAAAAGTCATTCATGGCATACGCCATGGCGGTTAACGTTAGCCGTGCTATTCCCGACGTTCGTGATGGATTAAAACCAGTTCACAGAAGAATTCTTTACGATATGAACGAAATCGGCCTCACTCACGACAAACCACACAAAAAATGTGCAAGAATTGTCGGTGATGTGCTAGGAAAATATCACCCACATGGCGACAGCTCAGTTTATGGTGCGCTTGTGCGTTTGGCTCAAGACTTTTCAATTGGCTGTCCACTTGTTGATGGCCACGGAAACTTTGGTTCAGTCGATGGCGACCCACCAGCTGCTTATCGTTACACCGAAGCAAGACTTTCTAAAATTGCAAGCGAAATGCTTAGAGATATCGACAAAGACACAGTAGACTTCACTCCTAACTTCGACGGAGACCACATGGAGCCTGTTGTTCTTCCTAGCCGTTTTCCAAACCTATTGGTTAACGGAAGCGACGGAATTGCTGTCGGAATGGCAACAAACATTCCACCACACAACCTTCGTGAAGTTTCTAACGCAGTTATTGCGCAAATTAAAAACCCAGATATTTCGGTTGAAGAACTTTTAGCTTATGTTCCTGGCCCTGACTACCCAACTGGTGGTATAATCCTCGGAAAAGAGGGACTCAAAAATGCTTATGTAACCGGAAAGGGCAATGTTGTTGTTCGTGCAAAAACCCACTATGAAGTTCATGGCGACAAAGACAGAATCATTGTTGATGAAATTCCTTATCAAGTTAACAAATCTGAACTTATTTCTCACATTGCGGACCTTGTTAAAGACAAACGCCTTGAAGGAATTACATTTATTCGTGATGAATCAGACAGAAAGGGAATGAGAGTTGTTATCGACATCAAACAAGGCTATCAAAAAGAAATTGTTTTGAACATGCTCTTTAAGCTCACAGCTCTTCAAACATCTTATGGAATTAACTTCCTTGCGCTTGACCAGGGAACTCCAAAAATTTTGAACTTAAAACAAATGCTTGCTTGCTACATTGCCCACCAAGAACAAGTTATTGTCAGAAGAACAAAATTTGATCTTGCAAAAGCAGAAGAGAGAGCTCATATTCTCGAGGGACTTGTTATTGCTCTTGCAAACATTGACGAAGTTATCAAAATTATTAAAGGCTCAACAGACCGTGCAGACGCAAATGTTAAACTTCAACAAGCATTTGTTCTGTCTGATAAGCAATCAAATGCAATTCTAGACATGAGACTTCAACGCTTAACCAGCCTTGAAGTTGAAAAACTTAAAGAAGAACTCGACTTTATTCATGGTCAGATTGTTGAATTTAAAGACATTTTGGCTCATGAAGAAAGGGTTAAAGAAATCATCATAAGCGAACTTTCTGAAATCGCAGACAAATATGGCGAAGACAGAAAGAGTGAAATTTCTTTTGATGTTTCTGACATATCTATTGAAGACCTTATCGAAAAAGAAGATATCGTCATTTCAATGACACACTATGGCTACATTAAGCGTGTTCCTGTCAGCGAATATCGCACTCAGGCTCGTGGTGGAATGGGCGCAACTGGCCACAAGCCAAAAGAAGAAGACTTTGTTGAAAGAATGTTCATTTCTAACACACACGACACACTTATGTTCTTCACAAACTTCGGAAAAGTTTACACCCTTAAGGGTTATGAAATCCCAGAAGGACAAAAGGCTGCTCGTGGACGAGCTATGGTCAACCTGTTGAACCTTGAAGAGGGCGAAAAAGTTACAACACTTCTTCCTAAAGATGTTATGGACACAGGATATCTTGTTATTGCAACCAAAAACGGCATGATTAAGAAAACTGATGTTAAAGAATATGACAGCATTAGAAAGAACGGAAAAATTGCAATCGCCCTTGCCCAAGGTGACGAGCTTTTGGCAGTTGAATATACAACTGGAAACAGCGACATTATTGTTGCAAGCAACATGGGCAAGGTTATCAGATTTAGCGAAGAAGATTGCCGTCCACTTTCTCGTGACACAATGGGTGTTAAAGCTATTGATTTGTCTGACGACGACTATCTCGTTGACATGCTTGTTCTTCGCGAAGGAACTCAAATCTTAACCGTAACCGAACAAGGCTTCGGAAAGAGATGTCCACAAGACGAATATCGTCAACAAAATAGACGCGGAAAGGGTGTTAAAGCCGGCGTGTTTAATGATAAAACTGGAAAACTTGTTGGACTTAAACAAGTTTCAGAAGATGAAGATGTTATGCTTATTTCTAACAACGGAATTGTTATCAGAACACCAGCAAGTTCAATCAGCACAATTGGTCGTGACACACTTGGTGTCAAGATTATGAAAGTTGCTCCTGGCGACAAGGTTGTGTGCCTTGCTGTTGCAGACAAGGTTGCTGAAGACCAAACAGACGAAAGCGACTTAGAGCCACTTGAAATTGAAGAAACACTTTCAACCGATGGTGAATAATAAATAAAAGCAATAAAAACCACTCAAAGCGAGTGGTTTTTATTTTTGTTGCATAATTTAAAAATATGAGCACATACTAGTTTTACGCAAACAAAATATCTCTATTGTTTGCCAATAATTAAAAGCGAAGAAAACTTTTCCACCAAAAACAAGTAAGTTGACTTCGCTTTTTTTGTTATAATCTTATTTCACCATAAACTGTCAGGTGATAGATTGTCCAACTAAAGTTTCCGAATTCTAAATCGTTATCAAAATCAAACACAAGTGAAAATCCATTTTGTGTGACTTTGTGACCAATGTCAACTCTAACAAGTTGGCTTCCATTTTCTTCAACAGAAATGCCAATTGAGTTCTTTTCTACTTTATAGGTTCCTTCAGGCAGGGTTTCGTCATAAAGCCCACCATCTAGTCCAGTCATTAAAAATGAAAGTTGGCTGTCGATGAGTGCGGTGTCGGAATAAACATAAAAATAAACACATTCAATATACATTCCATTAAGCCAAGCACCATTTCTGTCAAAGGTTAAACTGCGGTGCTTTTTGAGGGTTGTTTTGTCAACACTTTCACTAATAAATGAAGAAAGGGTTAGGTTGGTTGTTGATGTTGCGCCACTATCTATATTTCGGCTGACGACGGTGTTAGAAAAATATCTGTTCATGTTGATTGCTGGTGTCGAAACGGGGCTGGTGTTTTTGCAACCAAAGAACAGCAAAGAAGAAAGCACACAGATTGTGCATGCAAACAAAGCCGAAATCATTTTAAAGTGCTTTTTCATATAACAAAATATAACATAATCGCAGCAAAAAATCAACACAAACAGCGCAAAATAAAAGCACCACGAAAGTATTGGTGCTTATTTTTTAAACAGTGCGTTCCAAATTGCAACAAACATGTTGCTGCCATATGGCACATGAATTCGAACGTTGCCCATAACATCTGCTTGTTTAATTGGTCCAAACCAGCGGCAGTCTGTTGAATTGTTGCGGTTGTCGCCGCATGCAAACAGCTCGCCATCGCCAATTGTTATAGAATATGTAACAGGGTTTGTTTCTGAAAGGCTTGCCCACACATTTTTAACAGATTCCCAAATAGCTTTTGTTAGGGTGAAATCTGAATATTCTCTTACGTTTGCATAGTCAAAAGTTAAACCATTGACAACAACAGGAAAACTCATTGTGCAGGTTGTTTGAAGCCCGAGTTGCTCTGCTAGCTTTTCGGGTTCGTCGTCAACCAAAAGACTATAGGTTAGTGTCATTCTGCCTGACGATGGAGAATAAACCGCATTTATAATTTTGAAGCCAACAGTCTGACCAGGTTTTGCAACCAGGCGTTTGATAACTGATGTCACCGGCGACGAAGAGTCTTGTTCAGAAGGTAGATAAGGCACGGCGTTTACTATCAAAATATCTCCAATGTCGTAATTGTCTTTTGCGCGATAATAAACAACATCGCAGTGTTTTGTGTCGTTAGCATAGGTTATTGAAGTGTTGATTGTTGGTTGCATGCTGCTGCCCACAATGGTGATTGGAACATAGTAGACATTGAAAACAAAAAAGAACGACAAGAAGCCAATTCCAAAAATTGCAAGAAGGTGCAAAAAATGGCGGCCAAAAAAGTTTGGAGTGTTAACTTCAATCATTTCAACATCGCTGCCAGCAGAAACTTGTGTTTCTGGCAGTGTTTGTTTTTGCTCTTCTTGATTTTCCATAACTCAAATTTTAGCACAAAATCAAGTGTTTATGCAACAAATTGCAATTGTGTTAAAAATAATATTTTAAATAATTTTGTCAAAAATATTAAACAAAAAACCGCAAAAGAGCTAGAAATTTTTGCAAAAACCATTAAATTTTGCAAAAATTGTGTCAAAAACTTGAAAATTTGGTGAAAAATAAATATACTTAAAGAGAATTTGCGTCATTAGCTCAACTGGATAGAGTGTTCGGCTTCGAACCGAAAGGTTGGGGGTTCGAGTCCCTCATGACGCACCAAATCACAAAAAAACAAACCGGTGAGTTTGTTTTTTTAGTAAATATATACAAATTTGTAGAAATGTGGTATAATTATTATAATCAACAAAGGGGGGCAAACAAGAATGACAGAGCAAGAAAAAATTGAAGCATTAAAACAACTTTTTGCTAAAAACGACATTGACTTTTTTGCTCCAGATGTTCAGGATTTTTTATATCGCAAGAGAAATTTGGCTTCTTGCTCTGGCAGAGGGCACGAATTTGTTAGACCGGTGCTCTACAAGTTATATCCACTTAATTTTGAAAATAACAGTTATGATCGAAAAGATAGTGGTGAGGACCTTTCTCACTGGATATTTTATCAAAATAGCTCTGACAACCAACTTTTTTGGGAGAACATAGGCAACAATCAATTCGACATAAAACAGAGTTTTGTTAACAGAAAACAGATTATGCCTGTTTATATGGGCAGCAACGGAAAATTTTATAACAACAACGATGGCAACCATCGCTTGCTCACACTAATTGTGTCGCACTTTATAGAGAGAAAAAGAGCAAAAAGTCCAGAAGAAGTTGCTGCTGTTGACAAAAAATATGAGATGGTTGTTCCTGTTCAACTTCCTGTTAAAGATAATCTCGCAGATTTGCTTGTTGAGCGCACTATGGCAAGATCGGCATTTTCTTTAGAAGACGATAGCAAAAGAATTTTTCCGCGTGGAGCGTGTGAATATCGTTCAGAGACCATTGGAGATAAAGACTATTTTCTTTCTTTTGACCCACAAACAAATAATTTCTCTTATGAGTTTAATGACGACACTTTTGTTGGAACTCAAGATGAGATTTATGAATATTTAAAAAATAAAAATATTGCAGAATATCCAATTATGACATGGAATGACGGCAAGACTTATTATTTTTCGTATAACAACAGAATTTTTAAATCAACAAATCAACAAAAAATCAGAGACATTAAAAACAAAGTTTTAAACCAACTCGAAGAAGGAAAAAGTGAATATCATGCCTATGTTGAGATTAACGATTTAGACGCAAACATGATTGAGTTTCGCTATCCTAATCAAAAGTTTGATGTTAGTGATGATGTCATTCGTGATGCAAGAATGTCTCTATATTATGAAATTATATGTGATTCAAACTATGCCCTCACTTTTAAAAAAGTTGCGCCAAAAGAATATGAAAGGGTTAAAGACTTAATCGAATATGAGGTTAATCATTCTTGGGATCTAATGAATGTAACCGAAATTAAAATTTCAAACGTCTCGCCAGAAGAATATAATTCAGTTAAAAGAATCTTTGAAGCAATTGAAAAAGGAAATATAAAAATTTCAAAACAAGAAGAAGCCACAAAACAAAAGACAGAAGAATAAGTGTCATACAAAAACAGGGGAACACCCTGTTTTTTTTGTTGCCGCGCTTAGTTTTAACAAAAAAATGTGTCGTGCCATATAATATTTTGACTAACATTTGAGGCACATATGAACACAACACTAGTTACTATTTTTGGAATTCTTTTTACCTTTGTTATGACCACAGCTGGGTCTGCTGTGGTGTTCTTTTTTAAGCGCAAGACAAGCGAAAAATTTAGCACTCTTGTTTTGGGCTTTTCTGCTGGTATTATGATTGCCGCAAGCATTTGGTCGCTGCTAATTCCGTCGCTTGAACAAATGAAAAATTGGGGTGATTGGAGTTTTGTCCCGGCACTCGTTGGATTTTTAGTCGGTGGCATTTTTTTGGTGCTTTTAGACAAAATTGTGCCCAATTTTCAACCAAAAACCTTAAAAAATGCAGAAAACAAGGCTGATTTTGCACGACTTTTTAAACTTTTTGTGGCAATAACTGTTCACAACATTCCCGAAGGACTGGCTGTTGGTTTTGCTTTTGGTGCGGCAGCTGCAACGGGTCAATCTTCGGCATATCTTACTGCGCTTGGGCTGGCAATAGGAATTGCCATTCAAAATTTTCCGGAGGGAACGGCGGTGTCTTTGCCAATAAAAGACTTAACTGGCAGCAAGACGAAGGCTTTTTTCTACGGTGCAATAAGTGGAGCGGTTGAACCAGTTTTTGCTTGTTTGGGCTATTTTTTGGCGTCGCAAATTCATGTGTTGCAGCCATGGATATTATCGTTTGCTGCCGGCGCTATGATATTTGTGGTAACTGAAGAACTTATTCCTGAGGCCAAACTTGAGGAACACCCTCACTTTGGAACATGGGGAGTGATGCTTGGGTTTGCACTGATGATGGTTTTAGATGTTGTCATGGGATAGAAAAGACCTGCCGTCGGCAGGTCTTTTTTTTTTGCATATATTATAAAAATTTTTTGAGTGCCCAATCTTGAACTGCGGTTGGCAGAGCAGATAAGAGTTTCATTTTGAAGCTGTTGTTAACTTTGTAAACTCTCTTTGGATGTTTGCTAGTTGCTGCTTTGATAAATGTTTTAGCAAAAATTTCAGCGGGTTTTGCCTTGTTTAGTTCTGATGTCATCATGCCGCTCATTTTTTCAAGAGGCTCACGATAGAGTTTTGTGTTAAGGACAACTTTTTCAAACTGGTTTGTTATTCCGCCCTGCATGTTTGTTTTAAATGCGCCTGGGCGAATGCAAATAACTTTAATTCCAACATAAGATAGTTCTCGGCGCAGACTTTCGCTGTAGGTGTCGAGAGCGTGTTTTGTTATGGTGTAATAGCCGTGGAAAGGGAGGCCACAGATTTTTGCATATTCGCTAGAAATGTTAATAATTCGTCCACCTGCATTTTTGACCATTTCAAAAAATGTTGCGTTTAGTTTGTATGTTCCAAGCAAATTAACTCCAACAATTTTGTCGAGAGTGTTTGTTGGCAGTTCAACAAGCGAGCCTAGGGTTACAATTCCTGCAAAGCAAGAGAGCAGGTCAACTTTGTTTGTGACAGAGGCAACATATTTTTTTGCATCTGCAAAACTCTCGTCACTTAAAACGTCAAGAGGAACATAATGAATGTTCCCTTCGACTTTAATTTCTTTGTGGGCTATGTCTAGTGAAAAAACAACATAGTCTCTTTTAACAAGTTCTTTAATGCTGGCCTGTGCAAGTCCGCTTGCTCCTCCAGCAATAACTGCATATTTCATGTTGTGTTCCTTATGATTGAGTTGGTTTTGTCCAGATAACTGGCTCGTTATCTACGTAGTGCCAAAAACGAATTTCGTCGGTTGTGTAGTCAGCGGCTGTTGGTTCTGTTTCTGAATAGAAATAAACATTAGTTTTGTTTGGATCAAGCAGTGTTTCATCTTTGATTTTTGTTCCAGCAATAGCATTCCATTGCTCCTGTGTTCCTGCAAAGTAGACATTAATTTTTGTGTCAGTGTAACAATCTGCAAACACAGATTTTGCATAGGTATGAGAATCTGCAGAATAAGCTGTTTCATTTATGATTATTGTTTGCAGACCTGTGCAACCTTTAAACGCATTTTGACCAATTGTTTTTAAACCAACAGGCAGAACTAATTTTGTTATTTGTGTCCATCCTAAGAATGTGTTTTGCGTAATTTTTGTTGTTCCATCAGGAATAACTAATTCACCTGCGGTTGAAACATATTCTCCTTGATTATTTTTAAGATAGAAATTTGTTGTTGTTGAACAGAACATCGGATTTGCTGTTTGTGCCCCAAATGAAAGCCCAATCCAATTTTCAATAGTTCCGTCAAAATAAATTGTGGTTAATGTTGTTTTTGGTGTTGTGCTTGTATCCTTCCAAAATGCTATATTTGGAATAGTTAAAGCTTTTGGGTTTTCATTCTCGTCAACACCATAAGTTGCATGTAGATAGAGGTTAACTAATGTATGTGGCAATAAGTAGTAGTAATAAACTTTAACGTCATCAATCGTTTTATAAAAAGAGATTTTCATGTAAACTGTAGACTTGCTATTAACTGCATCATATTCGTCTTTAGTAACTTTAAATGAATGGAACCACATACCATCAAATTCAACTGTAAACGAATTTTGGTCTGCAGATTTACCGATAAATGGAATATCGAGAGATACAAGGTTAGGGCAACCTTTGAATGCACCTTCGGCGATTTCTGTTACATAGCTAGGAACAACAATTGAAGACACTGTTCTGTCTTTCACACCAGTGATAACAAATCCATCTGTTGTGTTAAATTCAAAGTTAGAAAGTTCTGGCCTTGTTACAAATTTTGCAACAATGTTGCGGTCTGCAAAGCCCATTTCAAAAGAATAGGTTTGTTCGGTTGAAATTAGTTGTTGAAGATTAATGTCAAACCAACCAGCAAAGTTAAAAGCGTTATTTACAGAAAGCACTCTCAGTTCAACCTGGTTTCCCGCCAAAATGTCGTCGTCTATTTCAACAATTGTTCCGGCGTCTTCAAAGCCCTCGTCTACTTTAACTGTTACGTGAAACGACTTCCAAAGGGCAGTTATTGTTAGGTTGTTGGCTGGCATGCGGTCAGGAATTGGAATGTTCCAGCCGTTGAATTTCCAACCAGATTTAGAAGGGTTGGTTGGGGCAACAACTGTTGCTCCGCACGCAAAGTCAGCGACATAAAGTTCTTCGTTGTTTGTAAAGAGTCCGCCGTTTGCGTTAAAGGTGATAGAATAGGTTGCACCTTGCCAGTGAGCATAAAGTGAAAGGTTTTGGTTGTTTTCTCCAAAGTACACCCATGTTCCGGTTTCGCTAATATATTCGTTTTGTGTGGATGGTTTGTTAACAGTTCCGTCCGCATTAAACAGCTTGATGTTGTTGCTTGTGAAGAAACCTAAGAAGTTAAAACCAGTTCTGGTTGGAACTTCTTCAAGGTTGCCGAGCAATTCGCCATAGTTCGCGCGAACATCATAGGTTGGCATAGTTGCAGGGTAGTCAACAAAGTCGTTGTCGTTGGCATTAAAACTCAAAATTGTTTGGTTTGCTTGCCACTCAGCAACAAGAGAAGGGGTTTGCAAATAGAACTCTAGACATTGGGCTGCGCTTAGTGCAGAACCTGTTGGATAAGATGATTCATTGTAATTCCAGTTAACAACGTGATATCCCACTGCACCATAGTCTGAACCAGCAAAGGCATAGCCAGAATCAAATTCAAGGCGGTCGCTGAAATCGTCGCCTTCAATTTCGCCATCATTTGGCAATTCGCCTTTGAGATATTCGATTGTTGAAGAAAGCTTTTTCCAAGAAATGGCAATGTCCATGTCGCCGTTGTGGATATATCTTCCCTCGTCGAGAATTCCACTGATATCTAAGTTAAGTTTTATTACACTAACTGCTGCAAAACCTGAAATTTTTTCAACGCGAACGAGTTGAGATGATGTTCCAACTTCTAATGTTGGAATTTCAACAATATGTTCGCCAATTGAAATTGTTACTTTTTCTGGTTTAAAGAACATGCCTGCAAACACAACATAAAGCGAAGAAATGTTGGTGTTATATGAAACTTGATAAGCAGTTGTGGTGTTTGAAGCAAATGCTTTATATGTGTTTTCAATTGCGCCGGCGTTAATAGCTGCTTGCTTTATTGCGCCTGCTGTTCCTGAGAGTTCTGCGGCATAAGAGTTGAAAATGGTTGAAATGTTTTCGTCGCCAAAGTCGACGCTGTTTGCAAAGAATGCATATCCAAATGTTTTTGCTGCATTTTCGAGAATTGCTTTAAGTTTTGCGGTTTGAGCTTTGGTTTCTGCAGGAGTGTCGGGGTTGTTTAAAATTGTTTGATATTCTTCAATTTTGGCAGCAATTGCCTCGTTCCAGTTTTCAACTTGCTTGTCGGCTAGGGCAATGTTAATGTTGTGTTGTTGAATTTGCCATGTTGCAGTAATTGTCACGTCGTGGTCTGGCATGATAGAAGGAATTGTGCTGTCCCATCCCGCAAATGTGTAGCCCTCTTTTGTTGGGTCGGCTGGGCGAATGACGGTTTCACCATATTCTAAAGGTGTGGCAATGCGTTCGTCGTTGCCTTCACCCCAAACAAAAGTAATGGTGTGGGTGTTAATGTGGTCAACAGCGACAATTTCGATGTCGCCATATTTTCCTGAAAGCTCGGTTGTTGCAGTAATATGTTCATCTGCAACCCAGTTTCCTGCGGCTGACGAAACAACCCAATAATCGAAGGTGTGTCCCTCTCTGGTTGATGCGGCAAGTGTGAACACGTCTTCGATGGTGTAGGTTGAAATTTCGTCGCTTCCATCAACATAGGTTCGTTTAATGGAATATTGATGAGCTTTCCAGTTTGCGGCAAGGGTCATGTTTTCTGCTGGGAATGTGGTTGGCAAATCTGGAGTCCATCCCTCAAAGTCATAGCCAGTTCTTGTTGGCACAGGTGCCTCGAAGTCTGTTCCTGCACTTTGAACAAGAACTATGTTTGCCTCGCCATTGTTTAAAACAAATGTAAGCGTAAATCCGTGGTCTACCCAGTGAGCAACAAGAGTGAGATCTTGGTCTGGCATTGTTGAAAATTGATATTGATAAGCAGAATCACTCAAAAACCAACCAGCAAATGTATAACCATCTCGAGTTGGTGACTCTGGAGCAGAAATGGCGGTTCCATAGTCTTCTGTTATAGAATCAACTGGTGAACCACCGTTTGAATCAAATGTAATGGTGTGGCGGTTAATCTGCCAGTTGGCATAGTAAAAAATGTCTTCGTCTGGCATGGTTTCGGGAACTTCTTCGCCCCAGTCAACAAGGGTGTAGCCAGTTTTTGTTGGGGTTGGTGCAACAACGGCCTCGCCATAGTTCAAATTGATGACTGCACGTTCGTCGTCGCCATCACCCCAAATAAAGGTGAGAGAATGAGAATGAACTTGCCACTCAGCAACAACAGTTATGTTGTGGTCTGGCATGGTCGCAGGGATAGATGGATTCCATCTAACAAAGTCATAACCTGTTCTGGTTGGGTTGTCTACTGCTTCAATCTCTGAACCATAGTTTTTAGAAATTGGTGCAATTTCGGTTCCACCGTTTGTATCAAACGAAAGTGTAAATCTGCCAAGAGAAGAGGTGGCATAAAGTCTAACATCACCGTTAATGGTAACATTTCCTTCAACTTTGCGAGTTCTTGCAGAGTCGAAATACCAACCATCAAAAACATAGCCAGGGCGTGTCTCCTTCCAGTTGTCATAAACTTGCTCTTGAGAAAGGGTTGTTCCGTTGTCATATTCAACACTTTTTGCTTCAAGACCCTCCAAAAGATAAATCAATCTGCCCTTTGTGTTTTGTTGGTTACAACCAGCAAAAAGGATTGCAACAGGCATAACCAATGCAAACATAATGGCGAGCGACAAGATTGTTGAAAAGATTTTAGACTTTTTCATTGTGCACCTCTAAATATATTTTGTTCTTAACATAAATATATTATCATTAATAAAAAAACCGATGCAACTAATTTGGGCTGAAAATCAAAAAAAATTAAAAATTTTTTACAATTAAAATTGGCTTTTTGTAAAAAATGGCTAAAAAATCAAAAAAAATAACATTTTTATAAAATGGTAACATTTGTCAATGTCAGAACGGAAAAGAAATGTTTGGGTTGTTTTTCTGTTTTGAAAATTAATGTTGAAATATTGAATTTTGGACGCATAATCATTTGATTGAACACATGTTTTTTTGATATAATATAATCTAGATAAAAGAGGTGGAAAAATTATGATTAAAGTTACAGAAAACGAAATATATTTTGCGAAAATGAGAGAGGGGGCGCGCATTCCAACAAAGCGCGACGAAGACGCGGGATATGACTTGTATCCTTGTTTCGAAGGAGATTATTTTGTTATTAAACCTGGTGAAACCAGAGCCGTTCCAACTGGAATTGCCATGGCATTTGACAAAAAATATTATGTTCAAATTGAAGAGCGCAGCAGCATGGCAAAAATCGGAATAAAAAAATCGGGCGGGGTTATGGACTCGGGCTATCGCGGAGAGTATTTGATTATGACATATAACACTCTTGCTGTTCCGTTTGTAATTTCTAAGATTGCCGAAGAAGACATGCCAGATATAATCGAAGAAAATGGCGTGGTTTGCAAAAAAGGTGAGCTAAAATATTATCCTTATTCAAAGGCTATTTGCCAAGCGGTTATGCAAATTGTTCCACAAGTGGAATCTAAAGAGATTTCTTATGAAGAACTCATTTCAATTGAATCTGAAAGAAAAACCGGCGGATTTGGCAGTTCAAAAAAATAAAAAGAAAAAGCAAGGGCACATATGACCCTTTCTTTTTTTTGAATAAAACTGCAAACCGACAAATATTGACAATCTTATCGTTTATGATATAATCAAATCATAAGGCAAGAAGATGGACTATAATTCAATAGAAAAATTGTTTAATTCAAGAACAAAATATTCTAAACTTTTGAAAAAAGTAAAAAGGCTGTCGCAAAAAAAATTGGGTAGCATTTTGTTTGATTGCATTTGCGAAAACAATGAAGACATCTTCGATTTTGTTTTGCCCATGCTTGAAAACCCAAATCCAAGCAACAGTTTTGGCGAGACGGCAACAATGTATGCCGCACACTATAGGCGAGCAACAATGTTCAAAAAATTGCAAGAACGTGGCGCAAAACTTGGGAGCACAACTAACCATAGTTTTAGTTGTTTAATGGACGGCGCAAACGAATATTATGTCACATCACTGTTTGCCCCAAATCTACATTTTGGAATGGATATTTATCGCTATCACCAATTTGGTGGAGTCAACGACCTTATGTATGCGGTGGCAGGAATTAGAGAAATTAACAATTCTGCCGAAATTGTGAAGTTAATTTTGAGCAGCGGAGAAATTGATGTGAACGCCAAGGATGCCGACGGCTACACCGCACTTATGTATGCCGCAGAGAGCGGAAATGTTCCTGCTGTTGTTCTGCTTTTAGAGGCTGGGGCGGAAATTGATGCCCAAAACAAATATGGAAACACGGCGCTCATGATTGCACTAACCAGAATGCATTCTGACTATATGATAAAAACACTTGTTCTCTGTGGTTCAGACCAAACAATTAAAAACAATTTTGGTGAAAATGCCATGGATATTAATAGGAATGTTAAAGAAAGAGTGGGTGTAGACAATTTGGCCAAGGCAAACAGAGCCAAAAACATGAATTTGTTCAATGACCAAAGGCATGGTCGAAGAATAATTAAAAAACTAGTAAACGCCAAGTTTGATCAAAACATTTATGTTGAAGACGACCAAAATGAATATTTTTTAGAAAAATAGTTTTTCAAACAGCAAAAAACCACAAAAATTTTAATTGCAAACAAACGCAATATGAGTTATAATTGTCGAGTGCAAGGAAGCGTATCGAAGTGGTCGCACCGAGCCGCACTCGAAATGCGGTTGTCGAAGAAATTCGGCACGAGGGTTCGAATCCCTCCGCTTCCGCCATCGCAAAGGCACTTGTTAGCCTTATGCACAACCTTTCTAGGTTGTGTTTTTTTTTTCGCAAGGCCTTTGCTTCTCGGGCCAAACGCAAAGTTGCTTTCACAACTTTGTCCCGACTTAAAAAATGATTTATTTTAAAGAAATAATTAACCTGTTGGGATTAGAACGGAGCGTAATGAGTTGCGTACTTTTTTGTTACTGAAGATTGTTTTGGAATTTGCGTTTGTTTTGGGACAAAAAAAGAACTTATATGCTATAATCGAGACATGGAATGGATAATTTATAAACACACAAATAAAATTAATGGAAAAGTCTATATTGGACAAACTAAACAAACACCGACGCAAAGGTGGAGAAATGGAAATGGTTATAAAAATAATGTATATTTTTATCACTCAATTCAAAAATATGGCTGGAACAATTTTGTACATGAAATCCTTGAGAAAGGTATTAATTCCGTAAAGCAAGCAAATGAAAAAGAAGTTTATTACATTACAAAATATGATTCATATAAAAACGGCTATAATTTAACTTCTGGTGGTGATAACCGAGATCATTTAGGAATACCAGTTCTTCAAATAGATATTAATAGTTTAGAGATTGTCAATGCTTATCAAACTATTCGGTATGCAGAGGAAACAACAGGTATAGACCATTCTCAAATATCAAGATGCTGTTTAAAAAATAAAAAAGATATTCAAGCAGGTGGTTATTACTGGTGTTTCCAAGATGAGTGGCATGATGGTTGGAATCCAAAAAAACGAACCCCGCCTGCTGCATATAATAAAAAAGAAATTTATCAGTTAGATAAATCTATGAATATTGTCTGCAAATTTGAATCAATTTTAGATGCTGAAAAAGCAACGGGAATTAAGAATTCAAGCATTGGACAATGTTGCAGAAGCAAAAGAATTAGTGCTGGAAATTATTATTGGTGCTATATAGAAGATTATGATTCTTTTATTCCTTTGTTGCCATTAGATGAAAGACCTGTGGTAAGAATTAATAATAACAATTATGAAGAGATTGTCGTTTATAACAACATTAGCGAAGCTGCAAACAAAAATAATATTTCTAGTCCTGAACTTATAAGCAGATGTTGCAATGGTAAACAAATCTCTACTGGTGGTTATTATTGGTGTTATCAAGAAGATTATAGTTTAGATTGGAAACCAAGAAAAAATGGGAACTTTACAAAAGTACAATGCGTTGAAACTGGTATTATATACAATTCAATTAAAGAAGCAATAGAAAAGACCAGTGCATCATCTGCCATAAAACGATGTCTTAAACATCCAGAGTTAAAATCTGGTGGTTATCACTGGAAACATGTAGAAGATTAGTGCGTATAAAGGAGCTATCACGCCGCCATCGCAAAGGCACTTGTTAGCCTTATGCACAACCCACAAGGGTTGTGTTTTTTTGCGATAAGGGAGTTGACTTTTATATTTGCATAACGTATAATTTAATTGAGAAATTCAAATGGTCATTAAGTTGACGTCTTGTGGTAACACAGCTCGGGTATTGAATTTCTTTTTTTTATGCCTATATTTGCAGAAATAACTGCATCATGTGGACTACCATAATGGAATGAGAGCAATCATTACACGAAACAGAAGCAGTAAATGGTGGGTAAATGTGCATTAACTAATTTTCATTAACACACATATTGTAAAATAACAATATAAAAGAATTTTTCGGCAATTTGCGTATTGACAAATGGGGACTTGTGTAGTAATATTTGAGTGTAAGTTAAATTCTGTTGGAGGAGAAAACCATGGGATTTTTTAAGAGAAAACCAAAAGACGTTAATTTTGAAGCTGACCAAATTATGGCAAACAAAAAATTGACACTTGAACAAAAATTAAACAAAATTGTTGATCTTTATACATTTTATTTTCATGTTGAAGATGAAGATGCTAACACAAAATTGCCAAAGTTTACACAAGAGGTGTTTAACACAAAAGGTGTCAGACCATTTATTGATGCAGCAGAAGATTTGTTTGATGAAAACTATCGTAAAATGATTGGTAGAATCTCAACAATTATTCATGACAAAAAATTTGACGTATCAAAAGCAGATGAGAGGGATCTAGAATTTGTTGATTATTTGCCTGTTGCAATAGCTAAAGGAACTGATGTTCCAGAATATATGCAGTTTTGCCTTGCCGTTGAAAGATTTATTAAAAATTATAAGTCAGAGGCTCAACCAGAATAAGAAAAAGCATCACATGATGCTTTTTTCTTTTAATTGTTTGCACAAAAAAACCCGAATTGATTCGGGTTTTTGTTCTATCGTTGAAGCTCATTGTTGTCTTCAATGGCTTGTTTTTCTGCTTTGGTTTCTTGCTTTGTGTTTGTCTTTTTTGTGAGAATTTCTTTCGTTTGTGGTTCAACGGTTAATTCTTCTGATTTTTCTACTTCAAGTTCTTCTGAACTAACTCGAGAAGATTGGCGATTGTTAATGTCTCCAGAAATTGCCATCATTGCAGAAAGTGGAACGCTTGCTGCGAGACCAAGTGAACAGAGGATTGTTGCCCAAATAACTCCATATATTCCAGTAACGACAATTCCTGCCACAAGTGGAATTCCCAAAAGTGCCATAAGTGTTATAAATCTATTTCTTGCTTTCATAAGTGTTTCTCCTTATAACAAAATTTTAACACCAAAACAGCGCGCTGTCAAGATGCATTTTTTGACAAAAATTGAAATAAAAAAAGATGTGAGAATTTCACATCTTTTTCTGTTTGCAACTATTCTTGTTTGTTGTTCGCTTCGGTTGAATTAATAAGTCCAAAAACTCCACCAAGAAGATAGAACAAATCGCCAAATACACCAATTACAAGCATAACAATGTGTGGTTTGCTGTTTTTCTCATCTGCCTTAAGAGATCTTTGTGCTCTTTTTGCAAGAATATAAATGATGATAGATACAACAAGTGTTAAAATAGCTAAAACTAGCATAGTGATTCCAACAGTTTCGATTTCTACTGCAGAAGAAAAGTGGTTATTTCCTTCGCTAACAAGTTGATCATAAATGGCGCTAGGGTTAGCCATTATTAATGCTGCGAAAACTGTTGCAATTGCTGCAAAAATAATTTCGATAACATTGAAAATTCTACCAATTGTATATAATACACCAGATGCGCTTTTCATAGGTAACCTCCTTTATTTTTCAATTTTAGTTTATTCCTTTTTATTTATATTTGTCAATAAAATATTTTATGATTGATTAAAAGATTGTGTTTTGGGTGGCGAATATGCAATAATAAAAGATGAGGACAAAAGATATGAAAAGATTATATTTTAAATATGGCGTTATGGGCAGCAGCAAAAGTGCCAGCGCCCTTATGACAGCTTTTAATTATCGACAAAAGGGATATAATGTTTTGCTTGCAAAACCAAGCATAGACACGCGCGAGGGCAGAGATGTTATCAGCTCAAGAATTGGACTTTCAGCAGAATGCAAAGTGTTTTCTAAAAGCAAAAATCTAATTAATTTTGTGAAGGAAAATGGTGGTGCAGACGTTGTGATTGTTGACGAAGCACAATTCTGCACGGCTAAACAAATTGACGAATTAAAAGAGCTGACTCTTAATGATGTTGTTGTGATTTGTTATGGGCTTAAAACCAATTTTAAAAGTGAACTTTTTGAGGGAAGCAAACGTCTGTTAGAGCTTGCTGAAAGTGTTCAAGAAATAAAATCTGTTTGCCGATGCGGAAGCAAGGCAACAATGAATGCTAGGGTTGTTAATGGTTTTGTTATAACAGAAGGTAAAGAAATTCAAATTGGTGGCGACGAAAAATATGAGGCCATGTGCTTTGCTTGTTACAAAAAATATCAAAAAGAACAGTTGCCACAAACAAAAAATAGTTAAGATAAGGCTCTCTGATGAGGGCTTTTAATTTTTGTCAAAATTCGACATTGACAAAATTAAAAAAATTGATATAATTGTATAGAAACAAAAGAGGCAAAAATATGAATTATAAAAAACAACTTTTAAAAAGCATTGGTGGAACTTTGCCATTAGAGCCTTTTAAAAGATTAATCGAATATAAAACAGATGACGACGCCATGGCTGGCGAAGTTGTTCAATATGCATCATTTTCTGAAATGAGAGAAAGGATTAAGGCTCTTCCCGAGGTAAATTTTGAAAAGTTTGAGAACCTTGAAACAAACAGGAATTTTGTTGTTGAACTAATGTGTATAATGCTCCGTTCACACGACATTGCAAGAAAAATGAAGGCGGCAGATGCAGTCGAACTGTCTCAAATTCTTAGAGCAAAAGGCTGCCCAAGGTTTCATGAGGTTAATAAAGAATATCTTAACTGCGCCTCTCGTTCTAACCAGTTTTACAGCATGCCACTAGACTTTATTTTTCCAAAATTAGTCACCCCACAAAATTGTGAAATTGAGCGCGCTGATAAGCATTTTAATTCGGGAGAAGTTTTGAGAGACTATCTCGAAGAAGATGGACCATTTAATGGGGTTGGTGATGGCAGCATAATTGGTGACTGGGTTCAAAGCTTTTTAAAACTCGCTAAAGAGTGTGAGGCAGAAAAGCAAAAGAGCAAAGAATAAAAATAGCAAACAAAAAACAGCGAATTTCGCTGTTTTTTTATTCTCGTTCAAGTGGGTTATAGTGAGATATTATATATTCAATTGCGTCATCAACTGCCTTTTGCCACATTTCTGGTGTGACAATTTTTTTATATTCGTTGTCAGTTTCGGTTTCATAATATTCTTCACAAAATCTTCTAAAACGACCAGGGTTATAAACTTCTTCTGTTTGAAATTCGCGAGACATGTGGCTGGCAACAAACATCAATAGTGTTGGGGTGAGTCCATACACAAATTCAGTTTTATGTGGACCTTTTGTGAAATCGACGCCAAGAGACATAACATTTTTGTTAAACTCGTTTGTTCTAACAAATCCAACAGCCTTTTCTTTGGCATAGCGCTTCATGAGGTCGTCTTCGTCAACTTCTAACATGAGCGCAGCGTGCATCAGTTCGTCGTCCATGTCTGGTCGGGTTAAGCACTGGCGCACATATTCTTTAGGGAGACCTAATTTTTTGTCGTAAGCTAATGTATTATCGCCATCATCAATTCTGCGGTTGGCAATGAGTTCTGCTAATTTTTTGTCATAGCCCATAATTAATTCCTCTAAAGACATTTTAACACCACAAAGAACAAAAATCAATAGCCGAGTCATTTTTCTTTGTGAAATTAATTTTTTAAATAATGGTTGACAGCACAAACTGTATTGCATATAATTAAATTGTATACAATATAATTTATTGGAGGATAATTATATGGGAATTTATGATTACGAGGCAAAAAAGAGAGATGGAAGTGTTGTGCCATTAAAGGAATTTGAAGGAAAAGTTCTTTTAATTGTCAACACCGCCACTGGTTGTGGTTTTACTCCACAATATAAAGGGCTTGAAGAACTTTATGAAAAACATCACGAAAAGGGACTAGAAATTTTGGACTTTCCTTGCAACCAATTTGCTGGTCAAGCACCAGGAACCGACGCAGAAATTCACGAATTTTGCACTCTTAAATATAACACTCAGTTCGACCAATTTGCAAAAATTGACGTAAATGGTGAAAATGAGCACCCACTTTATACTTATTTAAAAGAACAAAAGAAAGGTCTTTTCGGAAAGGCTATTAAGTGGAATTTTACAAAGTTTTTGGTTGACAGAAATGGAAATGTTGTTAAGCGTTATGCGCCAACAACAACCCCAGAAAACATTGAAGAAGACATTTTAAAACTGCTGTAGAGGTGAAAATGGAAAAATATGATTGTTTGAAGCTTGAAAACCAGTTGTGTTTTCCTCTTTATGCTTGTTCCAAAGAAATAACAAGAAAATATAAACCACTGTTAGACAAGCTTGACTTGACTTACACACAATATATCGCCATGATGTTTTTGTGGGAACACAAAGAGGCAAATGTTAAAACCCTTGGAGAGGCACTTTTTTTAGACAGCGGAACACTTTCTCCACTTTTAAAAACACTAGAATCAAAGGGTTTTGTTGAGAGGGAAAGAAACAAACAAGACGAAAGAAATTTGGTTATAAAACTCACAAAAAAAGGTGAAAATCTGCGTGAGAAGGCAGTTGATGTTCCACCAAGCATTGCAAAGTGTGTGAATTTGAGTGCAAATGAAGCACAAATGTTATACAATATATTATATAAGATTTTGAACGGAGGGAAAGATAGTGGCAAAAATAATTAACGGAAAAGAATTCGAAAAAGAAGTTTTAATGTCGGGCGAACCAGTGTTTGTTGATTTTTATGCAGACTGGTGTGGTCCTTGCAGAATGCTGGCACCAATTTTGGAAGAGATTTCAAAATCTCACAAGGTTGTCAAAATTAATGTGGACGACGAGAACGAACTTGCTGGCAGATATGGCATTATGAGCATTCCGTGTGTGATTCTTTTTAAAAATGGCAAAGAGGCGGGCAGAAGCATTGGCCTTCGCCCTAAAGATGAAATTTTGAAACTCTTGGGAGAATAAAAATGGAAGATATTGTTATTGTTGGTGGCGGCCCAGCAGGATTAACTGCTGCAATTTATGTTCAGCGTGCGGGAAAACACGCTGTTGTTTTAGAGGGCGCTGCTTGTGGTGGCCAAATTTTGACAACGCCAAAGGTTGTTAACTATCCTGCAATCAAACAAATTTCTGGAGCAGATTTTGCACTAGAGCTCTATGAGCAGACAATTGCCCTTGGCGCAGAAGTTAGATTTGTCAAAGCTGTTTCAATTGAAGACAAGGGGCCAAAGCACAAAGTTGTTCACACAACAGATGGCGACATAGAGTGCATGGCAATCATTCTCGCCACAGGTTCTTCAAACAGAAAACTTGGGGTTGGGCGCGAGAACGAACTTTTGGGCAAGGGCGTTAGCTATTGTGCAACTTGCGATGGAATGTTCTTTCGCGGAAAAGATGTTGCTGTTGTTGGTGGTGGAAACACTGCAATTGAAGATGCCATGTTTCTTTCAAACTATTGCCGAAAGGTCTATTTGATTCACAGGCGCAACGAGCTTCGTGGAGATGCTGGGGCTGCAGCAGAACTTGAAAAGAAGACCAATGTTGAATTTGTGTTAGAAGCCAATGTGACAAAACTTGTTGGTGAAAATGCACTAGAGAAAATAGAGATCACAAAATTAGACGGAAGCAAGCATTTTATTGATGTTTCTGGCTTGTTTATTGCTGTTGGTCAAGTGCCAGGAAATGGTGCGTTTGCGAACATCATAAATCTAGATAATTTTGGTTATATTGCCGCTGGCGAAGACTGCAAAACAAACGTCGAAGGGATTTTTGTTGCTGGCGACGCTAGAACGAAAGCTGTTCGTCAACTGACAACTGCTGCTGGCGACGGAGCAACTGCTGCACTTGCTGCAGTTAACTATGTGAGGTAGACAATGATTCACTCAATGGCGGGGGGAAACCTCTCGAAAGTTACATATAACGATTTTGCAAAAGTTAAAATAACAAGCGGAATGTTTGCTGGCGACATCTATTGGTATCTCAGCATTCCAGATGCCAAGGTGGGAGACAAGGTTATTGTTCCTCTCGGCGCAAATAACACATTGTTTGAGGGCGAAATTCTGCGAATAGACAAAGGTGTTTCAAGCCAAATGAGCCCAGTAAACCCACGCCATGCAAAACGCATTAAAGAAATAAAATAATAACCATAAGCCGCGCGCATATTAGCACGGCTTTTTTGTTTGCAACAACAATAACGGCAGTGATATAATAAAAAAGAGGAAATGATTATGAAAAAAATTAGATTGGCTTCAGCCGGGGCACTAATATTTGATTTTGTTGCACTCACTATTTTGATTGGTGTTTTGGTCATGTTTTGTGTTATGCCAAACACATTTCCTTTTTATGGCATAATTGGCGCTGCAATTTTGATTGCACTTTGCATTGTGTCGCTTGTGCTGAGATTTTATTTTAAACTGAAGTTTAATTATGAAGATAAGTCACTTTCAATTGTTCAGTTTTCTGTTCAAAAAATAAATCTTTTAGAAATTCAAAATGTTGCATTTTATCAGGCAACAAACAATTTTGCTAAAGCATCAATAGAAATTGTGCTTTTAAACGGAAATATTGTTAATGTTAACATAACAGGTTTTGGAAAGAAAGACACAACAAAACGCGCTGAGCAACTTGCTCAACTCATTGCAGATTTTTCTGCATATGTAAAGTCTCAAGATCAGGAGGAAAAATAAATGAAACCACACAGCTTAAACATTGGCGACAAAGTTGCAATTGTCAGTCTTTCTAGCGGAGCGCTTGGTGAGAACTTTGCAAAACACGAATTAGATTTGGGTTTAAAGCGACTTGAAGAGCTAGAACTTGTGCCGGTGATTATGCCAAATGCGCTAAAAGGCATGAAATTTCTCTCGGAGCACCCAGAGGCTCGCGCGCAAGACCTTGTTGATGCTTTTGCTGATAAATCCATAAAAGGAATAATCTGTGCCATTGGCGGAAATGACACATATAGATTAATTCCACACATTTTAGGAAACAAAAAGGCAGTTGAAACAATTAAAGCAAACCCCAAGGTTTTTGTTGGCTATTCAGATAGCACAATAAACCATTTAATGCTTGGTTCACTTGGCCTTAACACTTTTTATGGTCAGGCTTTTTTAACAGACCTTGCCGAACTTGATGAAGACATGTTGCCATATTCTAAATTTTGGTTTTTAAATTTGTTTTTAAATCAAAAAGATATCGAACTTAAAGCGAGCGAACTTTGGTATGAAGAGCGAAGTGACTTTTCGCCAGCCGCACTTGGCACTGCGCGTGAAAAACACTTGGAAGATTTAGGCTTTGTGAGCCTTTGTGCCGGAGGCAGAGTAGAGGGCGAACTCTTTGGTGGGTGTGTTGACTCAATAAACACAATTTTTGAACCAGAAAATAAAGAACAAAAAGAGATTTTTGCAAAATATCACATTTTGCCAGAAAACAACGAGGGAAAGGTTTTGTTTTTAGAAACAAGCGATGAAAAAATGGAGCCAGACAAGTTCCGCCATGTTATTAAAAACCTAAAGGAACATAAGTTTTTTGATGGCGTTCAAGGAGTTTTGTTTGGAAAGCCCCAAGACCAAGCATATTTGCAAGAATATATGAACATAGTCCGTGAAGAACTGGCTGGCAAGCGGGTTCTATTTAACTTAAACTTTGGTCACGCTTTCCCTCACTGCATCATGCCATATGGTGCAAGAGTTAGCGTCGACTATGATAGTGCCACTGTTCATTTTGTTAGTGAGTGGTTCTCTGAGCGCAAAATCTAACAATGAATAAAATAGTCTGCGGTTGCAGACTTTTTTGTTGCATAAAATTTCTAGCAGTGGCAACAATTTTGGTGTGAACATTTTTAAAAAGATAATGTTATATCTTTCGGCGTTTATTCCGCTTTATGTTTTGCTTATTGTTAAAATTTCAATTCAACTGATTAACAAAAACCTTCATGTAAACCTTTTGAACAGCTTAATGCTGGGTTTGCTGTGTCTTTTTGTCGGTTTTGGCGTTCTTGGACTACTTTTTGCCTTTGAAACCGGCAAAAAAGTGCAAATTTATGTGATTAGCAGCCAAAATATCACTGAAAAACACTTTTTGGGCTACTTTTCGTTGTTTGTTTTGTTTGCTCTTTCGTTTGAAATAGAATATGTGGCAATGGCAGTTGTGTTTTTGTTAATTTTAATTATGGTTGGGGTTGTTTATGTTAAAAACAACCTGTTTTATATTAATCCACTTTTAAATATAATTGGTTTCAGTTTTTACAAGGTTGAATATTCTGTTGAGGGCGAAAGCAAAACATATTCCGCAACTTTTTTGTTTTTTGGCAACTTGATCGCAAATCAATCTCACTTGGCGTATGTCACTCCTTGCAACTTTAATTTGATAAAAAAATAAACCCTGCGAATTTTGCAGGGCTTTATAATTGTAAATTATCTTCGTGAAAGAGTGGGCTGTCTAAAAATTGACTAACTGTCATATTAAAGCCACTAGCAATTTGAATAACAGTTGAAAGCAAATTATCTTTTATTGTTTCATGCATAATATTTTTTAGTGTTGAGTGGGTTATTCCGCTTTTTATTGCTAAGCGATATTGTGTCATTTTGTTTTTTACTAGCAATTCACTTATTCTTAGTGCAATTGCACGGTTAACATTATTCATCTTATAATTATCTCCAATCATGGTTATTGATAACTATAATTTACTACTTGTACCCACACAAAATATGGTTGCGCACAACCATATTTTGTGATATTATATGACTTATAACAGAACTTATTGTAACAAAAAGGAGATGTTTTTATGTTTCAACATACATTAGTGGCTAGAAAGAGATTGGAGTTCATTGCTTATAATTACCTTGTGAGTTCACACGCACGAGAAAGATTAAAAGAACGCAGAGCAGTGCATACAACAATCAAAGAGAGCATATTAAAAAGTCCGTTGTCTTGGAGATGTCAAGACGGCACAATTAAAATTGCGTTCAACAAAACAGAGTTCATCGTAGTAAGCGACACAACTGGGACAAACGATAACCCAACTATTATAACATTTGTAAGTTTAGACAATATGTCGGTTATAGATGAATTTATTAACGATTATGAAAACATAAAAAGTTGTGACTAAACAAAATCCCACTGCATCAGCAGTGGTTTTTTATTTGATTTAATATTAGTTTTCAGCGTTTTTCTTTCTGAAGTCGGCGCGGCCACGCATTGTGTGGTCAAGAATTTTTTTGCGAATTCTAAGTGATGTTGGTGTTACTTCGAGCAGCTCATCATCAGCCAAAAATTCAAGGCTTTCTTCAAGGGTGAGTGGTTTAACAGGTTCTAGGCGAAGTGCTTCGTCGGCAGAACTTGAACGCATGTTGGTTAGTTGTTTCTTTTTGCAGACGTTAACAACAATGTCTTCTGCTTTTGGGTTGATTCCCACAACCATTCCGCCATAAACTTTTGTTCCTGGAGTAATTAAAAGTCTGCCACGTTCTTGGCTGTTAAATAGGCCATATTGAACTGCTTCACCGGTTTCGTAAGCAACAAGTGTTCCAAAGTTGCGGCTGTCGATGTTGCCCTTATATGGCTCGTAGTCATAAAACACACTGTTCATAACGCCTTCGCCACGTGTGTCGGTTAAAAATTGGTTTTTATAGCCAAACAATCCACGGCTAGGAATGTGAAATTCAAGTCGAATTCTGCTTCCGCGGTTTGTCATTGAAATAAGGTCGCCCTTTCTTGCACCAAGTGCGCTAATGACAGAACCAACAGAGGTTTCGGGAACATCAACAATAAGTTCGTCGATAGGTTCGCACTTTTCGCCATTGATTTCTTTGTAGATAACTTTAGGCATGCTAACTTGAAATTCAAATCCGTCACGGCGCATGTTTTCAACAAGAATTGAAATGTGCATTTCTCCACGTCCAAGAACACGGAATGTGTCGGCGCTGTTTGTTTCAAACACCTTAAGTGAAAGGTCTTTAACGGCCTCTTTCATAAGGCGGTCGCGGAGGTGTCGGCTTGTGCAATACTTTCCTTCTTGACCTGCAAATGGACTGTTGTTAACAGAAAATTCCATTTCAACACTAGGTTCGCTAATTTTTACAAATGGAATAGGGGTGAGTTCTTCTTTGTCGGTAACGGTGTCGCCAATTGTTACTTCTTCTGTTCCGCTTATGCAAATAATGTCGCCCGGAATAACCTCGGCTGTTGGAACTCTCTTCATTCCTTGATATTCAAACACATTGCTTACTTTGAAGATGACTTTTTTTGCTTGGTCATGATAGTTAACAAGGGCAAGTTGGTCGTTTGTTTTGCAGGTTCCCTGAGTTACTTTTCCGACAGCGAGTTTTCCCAAATAGTCGTTTTGTTCGCAGCTAGAAACAAGCATTTTAAATGGGGCATCAGCCTTTCCTTCAGCGGCAGGAATATAGTCGACAATTGTTTGAAGAAGCGGCTTCATGTCTGTTCCTGGTTGGTCAGGAGAAAGGCTGCAAATTCCGAGCCTTGCACTTGCATAGCAAATTGGGCTGTCAAGTTGTTCGTCACTTGCTCCAAGGTCCATCAAAAGTTCAAGAACCTCGTCGACAACCTCGCTGATTCTTGCGTCTTTTCTGTCTATTTTGTTGATAACAACAATAACTTTGTGGTTGAGTTCGAGTGCTTTTTGAAGAACAAATCTTGTTTGAGGCATTGTTCCTTCAAATGCATCAACAACCAACAAAACTCCATCAACCATTTTAAGCACGCGTTCAACTTCACCACCAAAGTCGGCGTGTCCTGGGGTGTCAACAACGTTGATTTTAATTCCGTCGAACATAATTGATGCGTTTTTAGAAAGAATGGTGATTCCGCGCTCACGTTCAAGAGCGTTGCTATCCATAACACGGTCTGCAACTTCTTGGTTGTCTCTGAAAACACCACCTTGTTTTAACAATTCATTAACCAGGCTGGTTTTGCCGTGGTCTACGTGGGCAATAATTGCCACATTTCTAATACCTTTAATATTACTCATTTTTTCCTCGGTTATAATATTTAAAAATTAACTTTGGTATTATACACCATAATTTGGCTAATTGTAAAGGGCTTAAAAAATGTTTTTTGGCCAATCGCAAAATATTGACATTATATTTATTAACTTGTATAATTATACTATAATAGAAAAATGAGGTGAATTTATGGCAGAAATTAAAATCCTTAATTCATATGGAGAATATTCTGACGTTGTCAAAATGCATAGAGCTTTTGCAAAAATGGCGGAAAGAGGTTTGTCGGTTGGTATCGACACAATTTTGAACAACCCAAATGAGTTTCCGCAATTTAAGGGTTATTCAAGGGAGAGCCTAACTAGAGTTAAAGACAACATGAATTCTTTAAACCCAGAAGGAAAAATTCCAACTAAGGAACAAATTAAAGCATCAAGGCTCGAGTTTGACAAGGTTCACACAAGAAATCTCAGTGCTGTTAACAACAGGCTTAATTTGCCTAGCACAACCGAGTCTAGACAGCGCAACGCAGATTGCAAGGCACTAATCAGGGGAGCGAGATGGAAAAAAGTTTTGGCGGGCTTGGGCAGAGCCCTTGTTACAGCGGGTCTTGTTACTGGTTCTGTTTTGTTTGGAATGTTCCTTGGTGGTCCGCTAGGTATTGGCCTTGCAATAGGTCTTGGTGTCGCTGGAGGACTTCATCATCTTATTACGGCGTTTCCATTTGCGCGTGCCGTAAAAAGTTTGAACGCAATCATTAAAGAAAACAAGGCTGTTGTTAATGGTGATGCAAACGTTCTTGGCTCAGATAGAAGCTGCGCGCGCGAACTCGCTAACGAAGTTCAAATGTTGCGAGAAAGAGACAGATATATGTCTGATGAACAAAGCAGAGTAAATTCAGATTCATATCTTGGAGTTGAAGAAGATAAAAACAATCTCTACACCGACGACATGATTCAAAAATATGTTGAAAATGGCAACGAACTTTCATCATTGCCATTTGATGAAGAGCGCTTAAAAACCGTTCCTATCGAATGTTGGAAAAAGAGAATAGAAAGCGGAAAAGCTCCATTTATTGAAATATTCAATGGAAAAAATGAGGCCGGAGAAGAAACATTTAGAAGAATTGGAATTCCTGAAGAGATGCTGTCTGCTATTCCAACTGAAACTTGGATTAAATATGCTAAACACAAGGGCATTTTAGACGCTATTCCAGATGCAGTTAGAAATAGAGAGGAATTCAAAAAAGCAGTTCCAACAGAAGAAAAGACAATAGTCCCAACTGCAGAAGCTCACAACGAAGAAGCTCGTGGCGAAGCAACGAAAGGAACTTCAGCCGAAAAGACTGTGACAGAAGAGGCTCACGTTGAAGAAACTCCGGTTGAAGAAGCTCACGACGAAGAAAATGATCTTGAACATTCTGCGGAAGATATGCCGATTAGTGTTGATGAAAAAAATCCAGATGTAATTAATTTTTATGTAAATGATGGCGGGGATCTCACAAAACTTTCTGAAGAACAGCTCAAACTTGTTACCCCAGTAACTTGGGGAAACATTGCATCAACCGTTAAAGATTTATCTACTCTTCCACCAGTAATTAAAAACAACGAAGAATTTAAAAAGGCATACGAAGAGAAGCATCCAGAAGTGAAGTTAACAGCCGCTACTCCAGAAACTCCAGCTGAAGAGGAGAAAAAAGATGGCGAGTTCGACAAATTGAAAAAAATGTATGAAAGGTTTAACGATGCTGGAAATACATTTACGAGAGATCAACTTAGCCAAGAAATAACAACAACAATTCAATATCTGCGTAAAAATATGAAATTGTATAGAAACCAAGTAGCAATGCTTGACTTTTTTAGAAAAGGAAATCTTGCTATTAGAATGTTCAATAGTGAGAATCTTGATGGAGAATTAACAAAGATTAATGAATCAGATCTTGCCGAAGTTGCTAGTGAAGCTTTAGAATTGAGAACATTATTAGTTGGGATAAAAGAATTCGGAGAAGGCAAAGTTGATAGAACTAAACTCGCTGAATATGCAAAACAAATTGGTACTGATGGGGTTCTAGATGATATGATAAAATTAATTGATAATGATCAAAATGGTAAAGAAGGCGAGTTTGATAACATTTTGCACGATTATTATAAATTTGAAGAGCAGAAATTAGATGGCACTTTGAGTGTTGATAGCGCTCAAAATGAAATTAAAAAGACAATACTTTATATCAAAGAAAATGTTAAGATAATTGAAAATCAAAATAAACTATATGATTATTATGGTGATGAGGAACTGCTTAAAAAATTATTTGAAACGAAAAATATTGATGAAGAGTTGGTAAAAATAACTGATAAGGATCAATTGGCTTTACTTGCTGAAAATTCATTAACATTAAGGGCAATTTTGGTTGGATTGCAAGAAAAACAATTAGGTATTCTTGACCAAAGATCCATTATTGAGTTTGCTAATGAGCAAGCAGATGTTAACCAAGAGACGTTGGGCGAAATTGAAGAAATGCTTGTAGCAGATAAAAATGGTAAAATTTTTAGTGAGAGGAATGAAGAGGGTTCAGTTGAAGAAGAGGAAAACAAGGGTTCAGTTGCTCATGTAAGTCAAGAAGAAATTAATGAGGTTAAAAAAGAACATCCTGAAGATTTTGAAGAGCTAGAAAAAGTTATTGAAAAAACTAGCAACGAAGACGAGTCCGAGGCTGAGGCTGAAGAGGAAGATGCGCCTGCAGAAGCCGAGGCATCTGTAGAAGAAGATCAGCCTGAACAACAAGAAACTGGAGCCGAAAGAAAACGCAGAGAACAAAGGGAAATGGGTCAAGCATTAAAATCAAGGGGCTTTATGGTTAAAAACGGAAGAGTTGTCCCTGCCCCAAAAGGTAAAGGCTCTAAGCCTAAAAAGGGCACTCCAAGTGCAACAATTGAACATGAATAAAATAAAAAGCATAACCGAACCGGTTATGCTTTTTTGCTAATATTTTTTATTTTTCAATTGGCTCGAGATGAGTCACTTTTAAAAGAAGTTCTGTTATTCTGTCGTCGTCACATTTAGTTACTGTGAACTCCAGTTCGGTTGTGTATGAAACATAGTTGTTGTGTTCGTCCAAAACGTCGTCAACTGCGGTTATTTTAACTTTGTTTCCAACCTTTGGAATATGTTCTAGCAGGCTATAAACAATTCCACCAACGCTTGAATAATTTGTTTCTGGCAAGTGCTCAATTTCAAGATATTCAAACAACTCTTCAACAGATAGGTCTGGGCTAACTTTAAATTGGTTTTCATCGAGTTTTACAATTGGTTCAACCTTGTCGTCATGTTCGTCATAGATTTCGCCAAACACTTCTTCAAGTGCGTCTTCCATGGTAACAAGTCCACTTGTTCCGCCATATTCGTCAATAACAATTGCAAGGTGTTTTTTTGTTTGGCGCATTTGTGAAATAAGGTCGTCAACTTTTGTTGTTTTTGCAACTTTAAGTGGTTCAGTCATAAGTTTGCGGACGTTTGGCTTTTCGCCACTATATTCGCAAGTCACAAAGTCTTTTTGATTGAGAATTCCAACAATGTTGTCTTTGTCTTCTTCATAAACAGGGAGTCTGCTATATTGGTTTTCAACAAAGTTGGCTTTGAGCTCTTCTTCGGAAATATCCACAGGAATTGCAACCATATCTACGCGCGGAACCATAATTTCATAAACAGTTCTCTCCTGAATGTCGAGCACACCCTGAAGCATCTCGGCGTTGTTGCTGTCGATGACGCCTTCTTCTGCCATGGTGTCAACAATGTTTTCAAGGTCGTCTTCAGTTATGGTTGGTTCAGTATCTTTGCTTGTTTTTCTGAGCATGAGTTTTTGAAGCCCATAAAATGGAATTGCAAGAACATAGATAACTTTCATAAACACATAAATAATTCCACTTACTTTCAAAACAAACTTCTCAGGATTGTGCTTTGCATATGCCTTTGGCAAAATTTCGCCAGCAATCAGAATTATTATTGTCATAACAACGGTGTTTAACAAGTTTGCAACGGTTGGACTAATAACAAATTTTGAAAACATATATGCACAGAGTGTTGTGCTGGCAATGTTAACAAGGTTGTTTCCAACGAGCAAACTAACAAGCGCCATGTCGAAGTGGTCAACGATATATTGCGCGCGTCTGCCACCTTTTACTTTTTCGTCGGCATAACTTTTGATTCTCAGTGGGCTAACAGTTGAAAAGGCTGTTTCGCTCGCAGAAAAGAACGCAGACAACATAATAAGCAAAACTATTCCGGCAATGCTAAGCCCGTCAGTGAGTGTAAACGATGCCGCTAAAATTAATTTCGGGGGATACATGATTATATAAAAATTCTCCTTCTTTCGTCTTATATATTGCAAATTATACAACAAAAACTATAAATTGTAAATACTTTTTAATATATGCTAGTCAAATTGTGTTTTATTTGATAAAATGGTTTTAAGAGGAAAACCACATGAATTTGCCAGAACAATATTTAAAAAACATGAAGGAAATTTTGGGCGCAGATTACTCAAAATATGTTGAAAGCATGTCTAAAGAACCGGTGTCGGCTCTCAGACTGAATCGCCAAAAGGCTGACCAGAGTGTGCTTGGCGAATTTGACATTGTGAAGAAAGTTTCATTCGCTGATAATGGCTATATTATTGCTTCTAGCAAAATTGGTAAGCATCCTTATCATATTGCGGGGCTTGTTTATGTTCAAGAACCTTCTAGCATGCTCCCTATTGTTGCGTCTGGACTAGACAATGAAGAAAATTTAGAAGAAATCAAAATTTTGGATTTGTGTGCTGCTCCTGGTGGAAAAACTGGTCAAATTGCTGAAATTTTAGATGGTCGTGGTGTTTTGGTTTCAAATGAAATCGAAAGGCAGCGTGCCAGGATTTTGCAAGGTAATGTTGAACGCATGGGTTATAAAAATGTAATTATAACATCGGCTGCCCCAAGTCAACTTTCGGCATATTTAACAGGCCAGTTTGATTATATTTTTGTTGATGCTCCATGTGGTGGCGAAGGAATGTTCCGAAAAGACCCATCAACAATTTTGGAGTGGAAACAAGAAAGACTATCTAGCAACGCAAAGCGCCAAAAAGAAATTTTGTGTGAGGCAAACAAAATGCTCAAAACAGGTGGAAAACTTGTTTATTCAACCTGCACATTTTCACCAACAGAAGACGAAGATGTTGCTGAGTGGTTTGCAAATGAATTTAACTATGAGTTTATTATTCCAACAGACAATGTGCTTAATGCAACAACTTGCCTTTCTAACAATGCTTGCCGCAGGTTTTATCCATTTTTAAATGATGGTGAAGGACAGTTTGTGTGTGTTATGAGAAAAAAGTCAGAACAACTTGCAGAAATAAGGCCATTCAAACAATATATTGTCGGAAAAACCGAACAAAATTTACTCAATAGCTTTGTTAAAGATAATTTCAAACTGAATTTTGCGCCAAACTATGCAAAAGTTGGCGACAACTATTGCATAATCAACCAAAAACTGCAAAATATGCTAAATTTTATGGCTAAAATACCTCAAATTAATGTTGGCGTTACTGTTGGGACGATCGAAAAAGGCCGTGTTGTTCCGCACAATAACATGTTTTCTGCTTTTGGGGACTATGCCAAGAACAAATTAAATTTGTCACTTGAAGACTCAAGGCTCGCCAAATATCTTCATGGCGAAGAACTAGAAAACAAAGATGGGTTTTCTGGATTTGTGGCAGTTTGCGTTAATGGTCATGCTGTCGGTGGTGCTCGCGCAAGTGGAACAAGCTTAAAAAACCTGTTTCCTAAGGGTTTAAGATTATAATTTGTTGTCTATTTTGTTTGCCAATAACCGAGAATGTTGATATAATAAAAAAAGTAAATTAACTTAGGAGAAAAACCATGGAAAAAACACTTAAAGGCTCAAAAACTGAACAAAACTTAATGGCCGCTTTCGCTGGAGAAAGCCAAGCTAGAAACAAATATACTTATTTTGCTAGCAAAGCAAAAAAAGAAGGATATGAACAAATTGCAGCCATCTTCGAAGAGACCGCAGGAAACGAAAAAGAACATGCAAAAATGTGGTTCAAAGAGCTAGACGGAATTAAGTCTACTCAAGAAAACTTGCTTGCTGCTGCTTCTGGCGAAAATTATGAATGGACAACAATGTATGAGGAGTTTGCGAAAGTTGCAGAAGAAGAAGGATTTGACTCAATTGCAGCAAAGTTCCGCATGGTTGCGAAAATTGAAAAAGAACACGAAGAAAGATATAGAAAGTTATATGACAACATGATTGAAAATCAAGTTTTCCAAAAAGCAACAAAAAACACTGTTTGGATTTGCAGAAACTGTGGATTTAAGTATGTTGGACCAATGGCTCCAGAAATGTGTCCATGTTGCAATCACCCAAAATCATATTTTGAAGTATACAAAGAAAACTATTAATTGGAGGAATTAATGAAAAACTTTACAGAACTAATTGCAAAGCTAAAGATTATTTTAGACCACTATTTAGATAGTGTTAACAATAGCTTTAAGGTTATGTTTTGCATAGAAAAAATGAATATTCATTCTCCAAAAGACATTAGTATGCTTTTGAATATTGCCAAGAGCAATTTAACAATTTTGGTTAGCAAGTTGCGCATTCAAAGATATATAACCCAAATCAAAGTTAACAAAAAGGAAATCAGTTATTCATTGACAGAACTTGGAAGGGAAAAATTGAACAACAAAATAAATTCTATCAAAATTGCAGAAGAAGATAAAGAATTTATTCTTAAAAATTTGCAAAACGTTTTAAATTAAAATAATAAAATCGCAAAATTTCAATATTCAACAGTCAAAAAAGTGCAATTTAACACAATTTGTTAAAAATGCACTTTTATTTTTTTGTCATCATATAATAAAACTCAAGAGGGTGAAAAATGATTGTTTATAAGTTTGGAGGCAAAAGCCTCTCGACAAAAGAAAAGGTGAACAGTGTTTGTGATTATATTTCAAAAAAAGCAGTGCAAACAAAAATCATTGTTGTTGTATCTGCTTTTGGTGGAGAAACTGATAAATTGTGCGAACTTTATGCTGATTATGGGGGTATCGGCGAGAGTAGAGAAAAAGATGCCCTTCTTTCGACAGGGGAGACAAGGGCTGCTGCACTTGTTGCCACAGTGTTATGTTCGAAAGGCGTCAAGGCTATGAGCCTTCAAGCGTCGCAGGCACATATTTTTGCCATGGGGGCCTATGGAAAAGCAGTTATTACAGAAATCGGAACAGCTTGCATCAAAGAATTGCTGAAAGAGCATGATGTTCTGGTTGTGACTGGTTTTCAGGCAATTAATAGCAGTGGAGATGTTGTTACGGTTGGTAGAAATGGTTCTGATATTTCTGCTGTGGCAATAGGGAGTGCCCTTAATTGTGAGGTTGAAATATATTCTGACTTTGACGGACTGTTCTCGGGGGATCCAAGAAACTTTAAATATAAAAAGATAGAATGTATAAACTATTCTACGCTCGAAAAAATTGCCAATTGTGGCTCAGGTGTCGTTGCCAAGCGAACAGCAACAATTGCAAAAAAGTCTAATATAAAACTTAAATTAAAAGGTTCTGATAGTAAATATGGTGATGGGACTTTAGTTAGTGACGCCATACATGGCGCAGTTTGCATTGTAAGAATCGATCATTTGTCAAAAATTTCAATTATTTTTGAAAGGCAGCCAGAAAAACTGAATAAAACTGCAGAATACATTGTTAAAAATGTAAATTTTTACTCATTTTTGATTAAAAATGACACAATTGAGCTTATTATTGATGAAAAATCGTCAAAAGAATTAGAATTGGCAATCGCAAAAATTAATAATTTAATTGAGGTTTAGAGATGAAGGGGATATATACTGCGCTTATAACACCATTTAAACAAAATGGAAAAGTTGATTATGCCAACTTCGTTTGGCTAATTAACTATCAAAATGAATCGTCAGTAGATGGAATTGTTCTGTTTGGCAGCACTGGCGAAGAGAAAATGCTGACAACATGTGAAAAAATAAAATTGCTCAGAATCGCATGTGACGTGGTTAAAAATAAGGAAATTTACGTTGGAATTTCAGAAATTAACACAAAAAATGCGATTTTTGAAATAAAAAAATATGAAAATTTTAACATAAATGGCTTTTTGATTAGCCCACCGTTTTATGTGAAGCCCAACCAAGAGCAAATATATAAATTTTATTCCGAAATTGCAAAGTCTACAGACAAAAATATTTGTTTGTATAATATTCCATCTCGCACTGGCGCTTTTATTTCCGTTTCAACAGTGCTAAAACTCGCTGAAAACAATAACATTGTTGCTCTTAAGGATGCTACTGGCGATTTAAACTATGCAAAAGAGATTAACAAATGGAAAAAACCTGGGTTTTCTGTGCTTTGTGGAAATGATAATTTGTTCTTTAAAATGAAAAGGCTTGGATCAGATGGTGGAGTTTGTGTTTTTTCGAATTTTCTTCCAAACTTTTTCCAACAGGGCAGTAATTATGTTCAAAATAAAGAAATTCTGCGATTATTCCATCGTGTTAATGGTTTGCCCAACCCTGCGGGGATAAAGAAAATTATGTTTGAACACTCTTTAATTCAAAATGTTTTGCGCCCACCGCTGTGTTGACGTCACTTTTCTGCTAAATTATTATCATTTTGCGGTAAATGTATATAAAACAATCAAATCAGACAAACGTTCTGACTAAAAAAACGCAAAAATTTGATTTTTTAGAGCCTATATGAGTAAAATTTTAATTTAATTGCATATTTAAATTATTTTTATTGATTATTTATTTTTTTGATAGTTAAATTGGATATTGACAAACATATTTGCTAGTGATATCCTATTTGTATGAAAAGAAAAAATGCATATAACATTGAGAATTTATCTCAAAAAACTATCGTCAGAATGATGGATGATTCAAATTGGACAATATCTCGTGACTCGCGCACTGGAGACATTGTTTTTTCGTTGGTTAAAGATGTTGAAGATGACAACTCTGGGCTTAAAATTGAGAGGCGCTGCGTAAAAGCAATAGGCAAGCCTTATATTTTAAACGTTCATGGTGATATTCGCAACATGGTCTGTGTTGTTGAGGTGATATCTAGAAAACACGGAATTGTTGGAACAAAAGAAAGATACTTTACGTTTTATGATATTCTTCACGATGAGTTATATGAAGAAAAATTCGCTAACATCGTTCCTGTTGTTGGCGATAAAAATCTTTATGTATGTGAGCTTTTAAATAAAACCGAATATGGAACAGGCGGCGAAAAATTTGTTGTTTTTTGTGCTAATCCAGAGAATAAATTTGTCTCAAAGCAATTTGCATCGGTTTATAACATAGAATTTGGTGGATTTTTAAAAGTTATTCCTAAAACTAGTGAAATGGGTTGGAAATATCCATCTAAGATTTATAATCCCTACACCCAAAAGAGCAGAACCAACATCTATGAAAAGCATGTCTATGACATCGTTTTGTTAAACTGTATTGAAAGTGGTGAAACCGGATATGAATTTGAAATTGCAATGGACAAATACAGCAAATTGGTTGGAGGTTTAAATGCAACATCACTTTTATATTCAATGCCAGATTTACTCGCGAAGACTATCGAAATTTTAAACCAAAATCAAAAAGATGGCGTGCACAATAATGTTGCAGTTAACAAGTGTTTGGAACATCTGCAACTTATGAGGGAATGTCTTGGCGGAACTAGTCAACCAACATTTGACGAGTGTGCTAAAATTATTGATGAATATCCACTTTTTAGCGGTGACGATGAATCAATTATTAATGATGCTCTTGCACAATATGTAAAAAAAGAAATGAAACCCGATGTTATCGAGTTCGAAAAAATATAAAAACTCGCCTATTGGCGAGTTTTTGTTATTTAATCACTTTTTTACACCAAGTGTGTTTTTTGCAGTTAGGGCACTTTAGATGACGAGTGGTTCCCATATGCATTGCCCAAAGAGCTTGTGAATAGGTTGGAACAAATTCGTGCCCACAGTTTTTGCACTTATATGACCCAACACTTACTTCAAGTTTCAGCGCATAGAAGCACGGAATTAAAAACACAACACACAACCCCAAAATTGCCACCAACTGCCAAATTCCCTTTGGCATTGCAAACGCAACAACAAAAATACCAGAAATCATAGCAACAATGCTAACAGCCATAATCACCCACATAGAGTGCCAAATGGTTTTGTTTTTAAATTCTATTTCTTTGGCTATATCTAAGAGAAGGTGGTCGTGTTGTTGGTTGTTATTAAAATTTGTTCGTTCTCCGCTTAGAAGTTCGTTTAAACTAACACCAAAAATTTCGCACAATTTAGGAAGAGAAGCGGTGTCTGGAAGGCTTTTTCCGTTTTCCCACTTTGAAATTGTTTTTTCACTTACAAAAATTTTTTCTGCAAGTTTTGATTGTGTAAGATTTTTAGCCTTTCGTTCGGCGGCAATAAATTCACCAATTTTGTTATAATTCATGGGGTGGCCTCCTTTTGTAATAATTGTCAATTTTGTAATTTGGTTTATCTTTTTACAATCAAATTATATCACATTTTAGTTGTGATTAATAAAAATACATCAACAAAAAACTCTACAAATTTTCCGATTTAATGCAAATTGTAAAGTAGGTGGTTTAAACGACCAATAAAAACAAAACAAAAAAAACACTAATTTTAGTGTCTTTTTTGATTATTATTTTTGTTTCCATGATTAAGTTGAATTTCGTTTCCGCAGTTAGAACAAACAATTGTATCGATGTTTTTTAAATCTTTTTTATCGATTAATATTTGTTGTCTGCATTCATTACAGACGAATGAAATGCTTTCGTCATTTTCCTCCATCAAATCATCGTCGCTATCTAGTGGACTTAATGCAAAAATTATTATTACTGCCAGCAAACCAAATAGGCACCCAGTAAAGAACCAGCCAAGAGCCGTTCTGTTTTTGGCGCTAGCAACAAATGCGCAGATTGCACCACAAACAAGCCAACCAATAGAAATAATAATTATATAGTCCATGTAAACCTCATAATAAACAAATTTATACATACATTATAATTAGGCAATGCCTAATTGTCAACAAGATTTAGGCAATTCCTAATATAATGCAAATATGGAAAATATAGATAATATAATTTTAGAAAATTTAAAAAATGAGATTGAGCATTCAGGGAAAAAGAAAATAGAAATTGCCAAAGCAATTGAAATTGCGCCACCAACTTTATCTCAGTATCTCTCTGGTAGGGCGCAACCAACATTGGCAACATTAACTAAATTATGCAGGTTTTTAGATATCTCTGCTGATGATATTTTGCCAACAAGGAAAATGTAAATTATATTAAATATTTTGATAATGCTTCGCATGCAGGGGCAGCCTTGGGCGTGCCCCAGACAAGAATTTGAGAGTCGGTGGTTCAACGCAGCATCAAAAGAACACAACAAAAAACACGGAACTAGTCCGTGTGTTTTTGTTGGTTGGCTTGAGTGGACTCGAACCACCGACCCCCACCTTATCAGGGTGGTGCTCTAACCGACTGAGCTACAAGTCATCACAATATTCTTTGACAAGGCAGGATTTGGACCCACATCTTCACCCTTCAAGGAACCTTATAAGGTTTTTCAAACCTTGGCGTTCGCAGTTTGGCAACTGCTCGGCAACAGGGTGGTGCTCTAACCGACTGAGCTACAAGTCATTAACATTGCAAATACAAAGCGGGGAAGTTTTGTATCTGAATGCTGTATTATTATAACTGCTTGCAATTTTTATGTCAAGTGTTTATTGCAATTTTTCGCCAAAGT